>DASVVF010000265.1:0-13683 GCA_036386695.1 Catenuloplanes sp.
AGCAGGATCTCCACGTTGACCCGGGTGGCCGACGCGACGACGGGCAGCATCGGGATGCCGGCCCGCGCGTAGTCGTCCTTGTACTTGATGGCCAAAGCGTAGAAATGCGGCATCTGCCAAAAGAACACAACGGCAAAAAGCGCCCATGCCAGACCCGACAACGAACCGGTCACGGCGGCCCATCCGATCAACACCGGCGCCGCTCCGCAGATGCCGCCCCAGAACGTGTTCTGCGGCGTGGTGCGCTTGAGCCACATCGTGTAGACCACGTCGTAGTAGACGATCGCGGCAAGCGTCAGACCGGTCGCCAGCCAGTTGGTGAAGACGGCCATCACGACGATCGACACGGCGGCGAGCACCAGCCCGAACACCAGCGCGGACCGGGGCGTCACCGCGTGCGCCGGCAACGGTCGGCGCTTGGTACGGCGCATCAGCTGGTCGATGTCGCGGTCGATGTAGCAGTTCAGCGCGCTGGCCGCGCCGGCCGCCAGGGAACCGCCGAGCAGCACCACGGCGAGCTGCCACAGCGGGGGCATCCCGCCGGCCGCCAGCATCATCGTCGGCACCGTGGTGACCAGCAGCAGCTCCACGATGCGCGGCTTGGTCAGGGCGACGTACGCCCGCACGACCGCGCCGATGTCGCGCCGGGCCGGAATATACGACGCCGGCGTGCGCGGCACCACGATCTGGCCCGCGGCGCCGACGCCGACCGCGCCGGGTGTCACCTCGTCGACCGGGCGCTGTCCGTGAGCGGGGCGCTGGGTGATCATGCTCACGGAGAGTCACCTTTCCAGGAGTGCACGCGGGCACTTTTCCAGGAGTGCACGCGGGGGGGTGCGGTTCGCGGGCGGGCGGACCTGGTCATCCACCGGCCCAGACAGCCTACGCGCACCCGATCACGCTGCCCGGCCACCCCGGCGAGCGTGGATGTGGTCACAGTCGAGGGTGGGCGACGCCCCCGGCCGATGTCCGCTGTCAGCGTATGGGCACAGGCGGATCCGCCGGCACGGGTTTAGCGGCACTCGATAGGGTCAACTGCATATGGTTCCGCCCACCCGCCGAGGAGCACAAGCATCGTGGCTGACAACCCACCCGAGGTCAACTCAGCAGAGTCCGGCCCGTTGAACTGGTCCGAGCTCGACCGCCGGGCGGTCGACACCGTACGAGTGTTGGCGATGGACGCCGTCGAGAAGTCCGGCAACGGCCACCCCGGCACCGCGATGAGCCTCGCGCCGGCGGCGTACCTGCTGTTCAACCGGGTGCTGCGGCACGACCCGGCCGACCCGCACTGGACCGGTCGGGACCGTTTCGTCCTGTCCTGTGGGCACTCCAGCCTGACCCTCTACATCCAGCTCTACCTGTCCGGCTACGGACTGGCCCTGGAGGACCTCAAGTCGCTGCGCCAGTGGGGCTCGCTCACCCCCGGGCACCCGGAGCACGGGCACACCCCCGGCGTGGAGACCACCACCGGTCCGCTCGGGCAGGGCGTCGGCAACGCCGTCGGGATGGCGATGGCCGCCCGACGCGAACGCGGCCTGCTCGACCCGGACACCGAGCGGGGGCAGTCGCCGTTCGACCACCACATCTGGGTGATCGCCTCGGACGGCGACCTGGAGGAGGGCATCAGCCACGAGGCCAGCTCCCTGGCCGGGCACCAGAAGCTGGGCAACCTGACCCTGATCTACGACGACAACGAGATCTCCATCGAGGACGACACCCGGATCGCCAAGAGCGAGGACATGGCGGCGCGCTACGCCGCGTACGGCTGGCACGTGCAGACCGTCGACTGGCGCGCCGGGCACGCCGACGAGGGTGAGTACCACGAGGACGTCGAGGCGCTGCACGCGGCGCTGCTGGCCAGCAAGGCCGAGACCGACCGCCCGTCGTTCGTCGTGCTGCGCACGATCATCGGCTGGCCGGCCCCGAACAAGCAGAACACCGGCAAGATCCACGGGTCCGCCCTGGGCGCCGACGAGGTCGCCGCCACCAAGCAGATCCTCGGCTTCGACCCGGCCCAGCACTTCGCCGTGGCCGAGGAGGTCCTGGCGCACGCCCGCAACGTGCTCGACCGGGGCCGGCAGGACCGCGAGGCCTGGCAGGGCGAGTACGACCGGTGGGCCGCGGCCAACCCGGAGCGCAAGGCGATGCACGACCGGCTGTCCACCCGCACCCTGCCCAACAACTGGTTCGACGCGCTGCCGCAGTTCCCCGCAGACGCCAAGGGCATCGCCACCCGGGCCGCGTCCGGCAAGGTCCTCGACGCCCTGGCCGCCGGACTGCCCGAGCTGTGGGGCGGCTCGGCCGACCTGGCCGAGAGCAACAACACCACGATGAAGGGCGAGCCGTCGTTCGTCCCGGCGGAGTTCGCCACCAAGGCGTTCCCCGGCCACGAGTACGGTCGCACCCTGCACTTCGGCATCCGCGAGCACGCGATGGGGGCCATCCTCAACGGCATCGTCCTGCACGGCGGCACCCGCCCGTACGGCGGCACGTTCCTCATCTTCAGCGACTACATGCGCCCGGCGGTCCGGCTGGCCGCGCTGATGAAGCTGCCGGTGATCTACGTGTGGACGCACGACTCCATCGGCCTGGGCGAGGACGGGCCGACCCACCAGCCGGTCGAGCAGCTGACCGCGTTGCGGGCCATCCCGGGTCTGGACGTGGTGCGCCCCGGCGACGCCAACGAGACCGCCTGGGCCTGGCGCACCGCGCTGGAGCACACCGACCGGCCCACCGCGCTGGCGCTGAGCCGGCAGAACCTGCCGACCATCGACCGGGAGAAGTACGCCTCGGCCGAGGGCACCGCCAAGGGCGGCTACGTGCTGGCCGACTCGTCGTCCGGAACCCCGCAGGTGGTGCTGATCGGCACCGGCTCGGAACTGCAGCTGTGCCTGACCGCCCGGGAGCGGCTGGAGGCCGAGGGCACCCGCACCCGGGTGGTGTCCATGCCCTGCCAGGAATGGTTCATGGAGCAGGACAAGGCGTACCGCGAGACGGTTCTGCCCAGCGGGGTCAAGGCGCGGGTCAGCGTGGAGGCCGGTATCGGCATGTCCTGGCGGGCGCTGGTGGGGGAAAACGGCGAGACTGTCAGCATCGAGCACTACGGCGCCAGCGCGCCGTACAGCGTGCTCTTCGAGCAGTTCGGGTTCACCGCCGACCGGGTGGTGGCTGCCGCCCACGCGGCGCTGGCGCGGATCAGCGACATCACGGGTTCCACCACCGGTAACTGAGGAGCGTGTTGATTATGACTGACAGATTGGCCGAACTGTCCGCCGCGGGTGTCGCGGTCTGGCTGGACGATCTTTCCCGGGTCCGCCTGCAATCCGGTGGGCTCGACCAGCTCCGCCGGGAGAAGCACGTGGTGGGGGTGACCACCAACCCGACCATCTTCGCCAAGGCCCTGGCCGACGCCGACGCCTACGACGAGCAACTGCGCGAGCTGGCCTCACGCGGCGTCAGCGTCGAGGAGGCGGTCCGGATGATGACCGCCTACGACGTGCGCTGGGCCTGTGACGTGATGCGCCCGGCGTACGACGCGTCGTCGGGCGTGGACGGGCGGGTGTCCATCGAGGTCGACCCCCGGCTGGCGTTCGAATGTGACAAGACCCTGGCCGAGGCCAAGTCGCTGTGGTGGCTGGTCGACCGGCCCAACCTGTTCATCAAGATCCCGGCGACCGAGGCCGGCCTGCCGGCGATCACCGGCGCGCTCGCGGCCGGCATCAGCGTCAACGTCACGCTGATCTTCTCGCTGGAGCGCTACGGCAAGGTGATGGACGCCTTCCTCGACGGCCTGGAGCAGGCCAAGGCGAACGGCCACGACCTCACCAAGATCGGGTCGGTGGCGTCGTTCTTCGTGTCTCGGGTAGACTCCGAGATCGACAAGCAGCTCGACAAGATCGGCAGCGACGAGGCCAAGGCGATGCGGGGCAAGGCCGCGGTGGCCAACGCCCAGCTGGCGTACGAGCTGTACACCGGCGTCTTCTCCTCCGAGCGCTGGCAGGCCCTCGCCGACGCCGGAGCCCACCCGCAGCGCCCCCTCTGGGCCTCCACCTCCACCAAGAACCCCGACTACCGCGACGTCATCTACGTCGAGGAGCTGATCGCCCCCGGCGTGGTCAACACCATGCCGGAGCCGGTCATCCACGCCTTCGCCGACCACGGCGAGGTGCGCGGCGGGGACACCGTCACCGGTTCCTACGACGCCGCCCGCAAGGTCCTCGACGACCTGGGCAAGCTCGGCGTCGACTACGACGACGTGGTCAAGATCCTGGAGACCGAGGGCGTGGACAAGTTCGAGACCAGCTGGGTCGAGCTGCTGGAAGGGCTGAAGAAGTCGCTGCAGGCCGCCGCCGAGGGCGCCGGGGCGCCCAGTGACGCCGCCAAGGGCAACGCCGCCAACGCGCAGCAGGCCGGGGGCAACGCATGACCGCAGAGTCCAACCCCGGCGCCGGTGACGACCTGCTCACCGGCATCGAGGCGGCGGCCGGCCTGGTCGTCTACGGCGCCGACGCGGTCGACGCCGCGGCGCCGGCGTCGACCCGCCAGGCCCTGGTCGCCGACGGCGTACCGGCTCTGCTCGCGCAGCAGGCCCCGACCCTGTGGGGCCCGGAGGCCGAGGCCGAGGCGAAGATCCGGCTGGGCTGGGTCGACACCTACCGCCGGGGCCGCGACCTGCTGCCCCAGCTCGCCGAGCTGCGCGCCGAGCTGGCCGACCTCGACCACGTGGTGCTGGCCGGCATGGGCGGCTCGTCGCTCGCGCCCGAGGTCATCGCCCGCACCCTGGGGGTGTCGCTGACCGTCCTGGACACCACCGACCCGCACCAGGTCCGCGCCGCCATGTACGGCGACGGCGACCAGTCCGCCGCCGCGGACCGGCTGCGCCGCACCGTGCTGGTGGTCGCCAGCAAGTCCGGCTCCACCATCGAGACCGACAGCCACCGGCGGGCCTACCTGCACGCGTTCCTCGACACCGGGATGACCGAGGCGGAGGCCGGCCGGCACTTCGTGGTGGTCACCGACCCCGGATCGCCGTTGGAGACCACCGCCCGGGAGATGGGCGCGTTCGTGGTGCTCGCCGACCCCGAGGTCGGCGGCCGCTACTCCGCGTTGACCGCGTTCGGCCTGGTGCCCTCCGCGCTGGCCGGGGTGGACGTGGCCGAGCTCCTCGACCAGGCCGAGGCGCTGACCGGGTCGCTGCGCAAGGACACCGACAACCCGTCGCTGGCCCTCGGGGCGGCCCTCGGTTCAGCCGCCACGGCCGGGCGGGACAAGGTGGCGCTGGTCTCCGACGGCAGCGGCATCGAGGGCCTCGGTGACTGGGCCGAACAGCTCATCGCGGAGTCGACCGGCAAGAACGGGGTCGGCATCCTGCCGGTGGTGGTCGAGGACCCGCAGAGCCCCGGCGCCACCGGTCCGGACGTCCTGACCATCACCTACGGCGGGTCGCTGCCGCCCGGTTCGGTGCCCGGCGGCGGGGTACGCCCCGACGTGGCGGTCAACGGCCCGCTCGGCGCCCAGTTCCTCGCCTGGGAGTACGCCACGGCGATCGCCGGCCGGGTGCTCGGGATCGACCCGTTCAACCAGCCGAACGTGACCGAGTCCAAGGAGAACACCGCGCGGATCCTCGCCGACGGCCTCCCGCAGGAGTCCCCGGCGTTCACCGAGGGGGCCATCGAGGTGTACGCCCCGGCCGGCGACGACCTCGCCGGCGTGCTCGGCACGCTCGTGCGTGGCCTCGGCGACGAGGGCTACCTGGCCGTCATGGCGTACCTGGACCGGTTCGGCGACGCCGACGCCGCCCGGGTGCGCGGGCACCTGGCCCGGGCATCCGGTCGGCCGGTCACCTTCGGCTGGGGGCCGCGGTTCCTGCACTCCACCGGCCAGTACCACAAGGGCGGCCCGCAGGTCGGCTCGTACCTGCAGATCACCGGAGCGGTGACGGCGGACCTGACGGTGCCCGGCAAGCCGTACAGCTTCGGGCAGTTGCAGGCGGCGCAGGCCGCCGGTGACCGGCAGGCGCTGGCCGGTCGGGACCGTCCGGTGGTCCACCTGCACCTGACCGACCGGGCCGCCGGAATTTCCCAATTGGTGGCCGCGGTCGAAGCCCTGCCAAGCTGACCAACGGGCCAAAAGCTGCAAGGATGAGCGACGTGGGTAATCCGCTTCGCAGTCCGCAGGATCGCCGGTTGCCCCGGATCCCGGAGCCCTGTGCTCTGGTGATTTTCGGGGTGACCGGCGACCTGTCCCGCAAGAAACTCATCCCGGCCGTCTACGACCTGGCCAACCGGGGCATGCTGCCACCGGGATTCGCCGTGCTGGGTTTCGCCCGGCGCGACTGGGGTGACGGCGACTTCGAGTCGCTGGCCTACGAGGCCGCGAAGAAGCATGCCCGTACCCCCTGGCGGGACGACGTCTGGCAGCGGTTGGCCCAGCAGATCAAATTCGTCAGTGGGTCCTTCGACGACGACGAGGCGTTCGACTCCCTCGCCGTGGCCCTGGACGACGTCCACCAGCGCAACGGCATCGCCGGCAACACCGCGTTCTACTTCTCCATCCCACCGGCCGCGTTCCCGGTCGTCCTCAAGCAACTGGCCCGCACCGGCATGGCCGACAACGCCAAGTCCGGCGGCTGGCGGCGGGTGGTGGTCGAAAAACCGTTCGGAAACGACCTGCCGTCGGCGCGCGCGCTCAACCAACTCGTCGACGAGGTGTTCACCCCCCACGACGTGTTCCGCATCGACCACTACCTCGGCAAGGAGACGGTGCAGAACATTCTCGCGCTGCGCTTCGCGAACAACCTCTTCGAGCCGGTCTGGAACGCCAAATACGTCGACTCCGTCCAGATCACCATGGCCGAGGACGTCGGCATCGGCACCCGGGCGGGCTTCTACGACAAGGCCGGCGCGGCCCGCGACGTGCTGCAGAACCACCTGATGCAGCTGCTCGCCCTGGTCGCGATGGAGGAGCCGACCAGCTTCGACCCCAACGAGATCCGGGCCGAGAAGCTGAAGGTGTTACGGGCGGTCAGCCTGCCCGCCGACATTCCGGCCGGCTCGGTGCGCGGGCAGTACCTACCCGGCTGGGTCGCCGGCGAGCGGGCCGTCGGGTATCTCGAGGAACCCAACGTGCCGGCGGACTCGACCACGGAAACGTTCGTCGCGGTCCGGCTCGGCATCCAGAACCGCCGCTGGGCGGAGGTGCCGTTCTTCGTGCGCTGCGGCAAGCGGCTGCCCCGCCGGGTCACCGAGATCGCGATCCTGTTCAAGAAGGCGCCGCACCTGCCGTTCAACCCGGCGGACATCGAAATGCTCGGCAACAACCAGCTGGTGATCAGGGTGCAACCCGACGAGGGCGTGGTGCTCAAGTTCGGGTCCAAGGTGCCGGGCACCACCATGGAGGTCCGCGACATCGCGATGGACTTCCAGTACGGCGAGGCGTTCACCGAGTCCAGCCCGGAGGCGTACGAGCGGCTGGTCCTCGACGTGCTGGTCGGCGACCGCACCCTGTTCCCCGACGCCGCCGAGGTCGAACAGAGCTGGGCCGTGGTCGACCCGCTGGAGGAGGCCTGGCAGGGCACCAAGCCGGAGCCGTACCGGGCCGGCGAGTGGGGCCCCCGGGCGGCCGACGAGATGCTGGCCCGCGAAGGCCGCACCTGGAGACGAGCATGAGCGCCGGAAACGGGCGTTGCGCGGTGCGCCGCGCCGACACCGCAACGCCAGCGGCAGCGGCAGCGCGGCGGAGCCCCGCAGTCGCGAACGAAAGGCCGGCACTGTGATCGGGTTGTGGGACACCACCGGCAACGACGTGGTGAAGGCCCTCGCGGCGGAACGCCGCAGCGCCGGGGGTGTCGCCAGCGGGTTGGCGCTGACCCTGATCTCGGTGGTCGACGAGAAACGGGTCAAGGAGGCGGAGGCGGCGGCGACCATCGCGGCGGCCGCGCACCCGTGCCGACTGCTCATCGTCGTGCGCTCCGATGTGGACGGTCGCAGCCGGTTGGACGCCGAGATCGTCGTCGGCGGGCGCCTGGGCCCCGCTGAGGCGGTGGTGATGCGGATGCACGGCCGCCTGGCCCTGCACGCCGAATCGGTCGTCATGCCCCTGCTCGCCCCGGACGTGCCTGTCGTGTCGTGGTGGCACAGCGAGCCACCGGAGCTGATCGCCAACGACTTCCTCGGCGTGGTGGCCGACCGGCGGATCACCGACAGCGCCCAGGCACCGGACCCGGTGGCCGCCCTGCGCCGACGGGCCGAGGACTACGCCCCCGGTGACACCGACCTCACCTGGACCCGGATCACCCTGTGGCGCACCCTGGTCGCCGGCGCCTTCGACGCTACCGAGACGCGGGTGACCGGCGCGTCGATCCTGGCGCCGGAGAAGGACCCCACGGCGGCGTTGATGGCCGGTTGGCTCAAGGCCCGCCTCGGCGTCGAACCGGTCCTGGAGCCGACGAAGGAATTCCCCCGGATGCGGGCCGTCGCCCTGCAGTGCGAGAACGGCGACTGCGTCCGGGTGACCCGGGAGGAGGGCACCGCGTTGTTCAGCCGCACCGGGCAGGAGGACCGCTACATGCCGCTGCCCCGGCGTCCGGTCGGCGACGAACTGGCCGAGGAGTTGCGCCGGCTGGACCCGGACCAGATCTACGGCGAGGCGCTGGCCGCTCTGGCGGGCATCCCGGACCTGAACGACCGGCCGCCGGACCGGGTGCACGTCTGGAAGGACCCGGTACGGGCGCAGGAGAGCGGCGCCGACGCGCACGCCGGCCCGGGCGGCACGGCAGCGTGAGCGGGCGAATCAGGTGGCTCAGTAGCGCCGGTCACGGCATCGGCGAGCGAAGCGAGGCGGGGACGTGACCGAGACAGCCGTGGTGGTGCACGCGGACGCTGACGTGCTGGCGCAGGCCGTGGCGGCTCGGTTGGTGGTCAAGCTCATCGACGCCCAGGCGGCCCGCGGATGGGCCGGGGTGGTGCTGACCGGTGGTCGGGTGGCGGCGGCGGTGCTGCGGGCCGTCGGCGAGCTGCCGGCCCGCGACGCGATCGACTGGTCCCATGTCGACGTGTGGTGGGGAGACGAGCGTTTCCTGCCCGCCGGGCACGCCGAGCGGAACGAGACCCAGGCGCGGGCGGCGCTGCTGGACGGGTTGCCCCTTGACCCGGCCCGGATTCACCCGATGCCGGCTTCGGACGGTCCGGACGGTGACGACCCGGAGGCGGCTGCTGCCCGTTACGCCGAGGAGTTGGCCGCGGCGGCCGGGCCGGGAACGACACAGCTGCCCCACTTCGACGTGTTGATGCTCGGCGTCGGCGAGGACGGGCACGTCGCCTCGGTGTTCCCGGAGCACCCGGTGGGTTCCGAGACGCGGCCGGTCAGCGCCGTGCGCGGCAGTCCGAAGCCGCCGCCGGTGCGGGTGACCCTCACCCTGCCGGCGATCAACACCGCGGAGGACGTGTGGCTGGTGGCGGCAGGCGCCGACAAAGCGACCGCGGTGGGCATGGCGGTCACCGGGGCGGGGCCGAAACAGTTGCCGGCTGCCGGGGTTTCCGGGGTGGAACGCACGCTGTGGTTGCTTGACCGGGCCGCGGCCGGGCATGTGCCGCAGCAGGCGCGCAGCCCGCGCTGACGACTGCGGTGGTCCCCGCCGGGAACAGGTTCCGCGATGGGATCCGCTCGAACCGTTGTTGCAGCCTGGCCTTCCCGCAGGGCACGGCGCCGCTCCGCGCCCGGTGACCCGGGTAGCTGCCGCCGCTCGCAGGGCGGGTGGACGATGATGTCCCGATGAGACTTGCTGTTCTTGCCGATCTGCATGGCAATCTGCCGGCGCTGGAGGCGGTGCTGGACGACATCGACAGCTACGCCGTCGATCAGATTGTTCTGCTGGGCGACATTGCCGGCGGGCCGATGCCGGGGCAGACGCTGGATAGGCTGGCCGATCTCGGTGAGCGTGTGATCTGGGTGCACGGCAACGGCGAACGTGAGTTGGTCGACGGCTTCGACGGCGCGGTACCCACCGGCCCGGCGGCACAGACCGTCGCGTCCTGTGTCCCACTGCTGGAACGGCGACACCGGGACCTGATGGCCGATCTACCGCTCACGGTCACCGTCGAGGTCGACGGCCTGGGAGCGGTGCTGTTCTGCCACGCGACGCCACGACGCGACGACGAGCTCGTCCTGGTCGACTCGCCGGTCGAGCGATGGAACGCGGCGCTGCACGGGGTGACGGAACAGGTGGTGGTGTGCGGGCATACCCACATGCCGTTCGATCGCCTGGTCGGCGGACGGCGGGTCATCAACCCCGGCAGCGTTGGCATGGCCTACGGGCCACCGGGCGCCTACTGGGCCCTGCTGGGCCCTGCGGTCCAACTTCAGCGCACCAGCTACGACGCGCGGGCCGCCGCCGAGCGCATCATCGCCAGCGGGTATCCGAAGGCCGCCGACTGGGTGCAGGAGTACGTCCTGCACCCGCACAGCGACGATGAGGCGCTGCACGCCTTCACCGCCATCGCCGCGTGACGATTGGTGACCTGTGTCGAGTACCTCGCTCTTGGCGAGACGCCGGACAGGATTGAGTTGATCGACAGAAGTCTGCTCGTGAGTCCGGCGCCCAGCCTGCGTCACCAGCACCTTTCGTACCTTCTGACGCACGCCTTCTACCCTGCGGCTGCCGGTGCCGGTTTATTGGCGCTGGAAGCCGTCAACGTCCGCCTGCGCACCGGCCGGATCGTGATCCCCGATCTGGTCGTGGCTGCCACCGATGCCGAGGGTACGACTCTGGACGCGCCTGACGTGGTCCTGGTCGCCGAGCTCGTTTCACCGGGCGACGCCGCCACCGATCGGCTGCTGAAGACCCAGCTCTACGCCGAAGCCGGGATCGGCTGTTACCTGCTGGTCGAGCCGGAGACCGTCGGTTCCCTCAGGTTGCGACTGCTCCGCCTGGACAGTGGGCTCTACGTCGAGCAAGCGGCGGCCAGTGACGGAGAAGTCCTGACCGCACAGCATCCGTTCCCGTTCCAGCTCGACACCGCGGCGTTGCGGCGTCGTTGACGCAATGGGTCCGTGGCCACGACGCATCGCGTACCGGCGGCGGAACAGGTCCCGCCGCCGGTGATCTCATGGTCGGGCACGGACGAGCGGGCCGTCAGGCACGGTTCGGGGTTGGCCAATGACCGGCCGGGGATCGGGCGAATGCCCGCGGCGGCGCGGTCGCTCAGCGCTCGCCGCGGCGGCGGCGCAGGGCGGCCAACGCCTCGGCGAGGATCGCCTCGCCGTCGGCGTCGCTGCGCCGCTCCTTCACGTAGGCCAGGTGCGACTTGTACGGCTCGGCCCGCGAGCGCCCCGGCGGGTTGTGCCGGTCCGTGCCCGCTGGTTGGCCGCATCGGGGGCAGTCCCAGGTGGGCGGCGGGGCCGCGTCGGCTGCCAGCAGTATCTCGATGTCATGGCCGGCGGCACACCAGTAGGTAACGGGGCGGCGGGGAGCCGGCTCGCACCGTTCTGTCGGCCGGAGAGGTCCGGACCCTACGCGGATACCACGGATCGCACTGCCACTGGGCACGGGTGTCGCTCCTGTCGTCGGAGGGGGTTCGCCGCCGATGACCGGCGACGCGACGCGGTGAAGCGGTGGGGCGGTGGGGCGGTGAAGCGGTGGGGCGGTGAAGCGGTGGGGCGGATAGCGGGTGAAAAAGGTACGGCTAGGGCAAAAAGTCGCGCGGCCCGGGAAACCGGACCGCGCGACGAGTCTACGACTGTGGTGCCGCTCACGCACCACCCGCGGCCGCGAGTTTCAACCAGAGGCCGAGGCCGACGATGCATGCGAACCAGACGATGCCGACCAGGACGGTGTAGCGGTCGAGGTTCTTCTCCGCCACCGAGGAGCCGGCCAGGCTGGAGGAGACACCGCCGCCGAACATACTGGACATGCCTCCGCCCTTGCCCCGGTGGAGCAGGATCAGCATGGTCAGGATGATGCTGGTGATGAGCAGCAACACGATCAACGTGTAGGCGAACGCGATCGGCATGGTTACGGTCAGTCCTCTCGAAACGGGGTCCGTGCTGACCCGTCATCGCAACGCCGGGCCGCCGGCCCACCTACAATAGCCGGCCGGTCGGGAGCTGTTCGGCCCGTACCCCGTCCACCCGGCGGACCGGCTGGACGGGGCGACGCGCTCAACGGGCGATGTGCTCGGGGAAACGGCAGATCTGGGCGAACTCCTCGGCGTCGAGGCTCGCCCCGCCGATCAGTGCGCCGTCGACGTCGGGCTTGGCCATGATCCCGGCGATGTTGTTGGCCTTCACCGACCCGCCGTACAGCACCCGGGTGCGTTCGGCGGTCTGCGGGCCGAACTTCTCCAGCAGCCGGGCCCGGACGGCGCCGCACACCTCCTGGGCGTTCTCCGGGGTGGCCACCTTGCCGGTGCCGATCGCCCACACCGGCTCGTAGGCGATGACGACCTTCTCCACCTGCTCGGCGGTGAGCCCGTCGAGGGAGGCGTCGAGCTGGTCACAGCAGTGCCGCACGTGCCCGTCAGCGTCGCGGACCTCCAGGCCCTCGCCGATACACAGGATCGGGGTGATGCCGTGCGCCAGGGCGGCCGCCACCTTGGCGTTGACCAGCGCGTCGTCCTCGTAGTGGGAGGCGCGCCGCTCGGAGTGGCCGACCACCACGTACTGGCAGCCGAGCTTGGCCAGCATCGCCCCGGAGATGTCCCCGGTGTAGGCACCCGACGGGTACGGCGACAGGTCCTGGGCGCCGTAGCCGATCATCAGCTTGTCGCCGTCCACCATGGTCTGCACGCTGCGCAGGTCGGTGAACGGTGGCAGGACGACCGCCTCCACCGCGGTGAGCTGGTGCTCGTTGAGGCTGAACGCCAGCTTCTGCACCAGCGCGATGGCTTCCAGGTGGTTGAGGTTCATCTTCCAGTTGCCGGCCATCAGCGGTCGGCGGGTGAACGTCGTGTCAGCCATGTTCAGGACTCCAGTGCGGCCAGGCCGGGGAGGGTCTTGCCCTCCAGATACTCCAGCGAGGCGCCCCCGCCGGTGGAGATGTGCCCGAAGGCGGTTTCGTCGAGCCCGAGGGTACGCACGGCGGCCGCGGAGTCGCCGCCGCCCACCACCGAGAAGCCGTCGATCTTGGTGATCGCCTCGGCCACCCCCTGGGTGCCCGCCGCGAACGGGGCCAGCTCGAAGACCCCCATCGGGCCGTTCCAGAACACCGTGCGGGCGGTGGAGATCGCCTCCGCGAACGCCGCCACGGTGCGCGGGCCGATGTCGAGCCCGAGCCGGTCGGCCGGGATGGCGGCGGCGTCGACGGTGTCGTGCTCGGCGTCAGCGGAGAACGCCGACGCCGCGACCACGTCGACCGGCAGCATGATCCGCCCGGCGGCCCGCTCCAGCAACGCCCGGCAGGTGTCCACCATGTCGGCTTCCAGCAACGACTTGCCCACCTCGTGGCCCTGGGCCTTGAGGAAGGTGAAGCACATGCCGCCGCCGACGAGCAGCTTGTCGACCCGCGGCAGCAGCGCCTCGATCACCGCCAGCTTGTCGGAGACCTTGGAACCGCCGAGCACCACCACGTACGGGGTGTCCGGCTCGTCGGTGACCTTCTTGAGCACCTGGACCTCGCGCAGCACCAGCCCGCCGGCGTAGTGCGGCAGGCGGGCCGGCACGTCGTACACCGAGGCGTGCTTGCGGTGC
>DASVVF010000266.1:0-6258 GCA_036386695.1 Catenuloplanes sp.
CCCGTTCGTCGACGAGATCTTCGGGCTGCGCGCCTACCCCAGCCTGGCGGACGTCCCGGAGCCGGTCGACCTGGTCAATGTGTTCCGCCCGGCGCGCGACGCGGTCGGCGTGGTCGAGCAGGCGGTGCAGATCCTGGCACCGGCCGTGTGGCTACAAACCGGGATCGTGTCGCCGCAGGCGCGGCGGTTGGCCGGTGAGGCGGGCATCGACTACGTCGAGGACCGCTGCCTGGCGGTGGAACGGGCGGCCGGGAACCTGTCCCGGCTCACCGGGTAGTCCGTTCAGAGCCGGTACTCCTTGAGCAGGCCCCGGGAGATGATGGTCTTCTGGATTTCCGAGGTGCCCTCGCCGATCAGCAGGAACGGCGCCTCCCGCATCAGGCGCTCGATCTCGTACTCCTTGGAGTAGCCGTAGCCGCCGTGGATGCGGAACGCGTCCTGCACGACCTCGGCGCAGTACTCGGAGGCCAACAGCTTGGCCATCCCGGCCTCGACGTCGTTGCGCTGGCCGGCGTCCTTCAGCCGGGCGGCATTGACCATGAGGGCGTGCGCCGCTTCGATCTTGGTGCCCATCTCGGCGAGCTTGAAGGCGATCGCCTGGTGCCTGGCCAGCGGCTCACCGAAGGTCTGGCGCTGTTGGGCGTACGCGACGGCCAGCTCAAAGGCCCGCACGGAGATGCCGCAGGCCCGCGCCGCCACGTTGACCCGGCCGACCTCGATGCCGTCCATCATCTGGTAGAAACCCCGGCCCAGCCCGGCCTCGACCCCGCCGAGCACCGCCGCGCCGGGCACCGCCACCCCGTCGAGCACCATCTCGGTGGTCTCGACGCCCTTGTACCCCATCTTGTCGATCTTGCCGGGGATGGTCAGCCCGGGCGCGGTCTCGCCGAAGCCCGGCTCCTTCTCCAGCAGGAAGGTGGTCATGTTGCCGTAGACCGAGTCGGCGCCGAGGTCGGTCTTGACCAGGGTGGCCACCACGGAGGAGTAGGCCCCGTTGGTCAGCCACATCTTCTGGCCGTTGATCACGAACCCGTTGCCGTCGCGGACCGCCTTGGTCCGGATGGCGGCCACGTCGGAGCCGCAGCCGGGTTCGGACATCGAGAAGGCGCCACGGATCTCACCCTCGGCCATCCGGGGCAGCAGACGCTGCTTCTGCTCGTCGGATCCGTGCTGGGAGATCAGGTACGCGACGATGAAGTGGGTGTTGACGATCCCGGAGATGGACATCCAGCCACGGGACAGTTCCTCCACCACCAGGGCGTACGTCAGCAGAGACTCGCCGAGGCCGCCGTACTGCTCGTCGATGGTCAGCCCGAACAGTCCCATCTCCCGCATGCCGTCGACGATGTCGGTCGGGTACTCGTCGGCGTGCTCCAGCCGCTGGGCGTGCGGGATGATCTCCTTGTCCGCGAACTCCCGCACCGTTTCCAGAATGGAACGCTGCACCTCGGTGAGGCCGGGGGTCTGGGCGAGACGGGCCATGGACAGCCTCCGGGTTCCGGGCAGGATACTGGCGGGTAACTAAACGCTGCCTCAGTATCGCCCCTGCCCCGCATCCCGCCAAGCCAACAGCGGCACCGGACCGCTGTGAGGAGAGCCACCCCGGGGCCCCCGGTCGACAATCCGGCACCGGCGGTCCGCTGGGTCGCTGAAAATCGTGGCCCCGGGCCGGTAACCTGCGCGGGACAAGGAGGCACACATGACCTACCCGCCACCGGGCGGCTCGCCGGATCCCCAGAACCAGCCGCCGTACGGTCAGCAACCGCCGTACGGACAGCCGCCCAGCGATCCGACCGCGCCCATCGGCCAGCCCTACTCCGACCCGTACGCCCAGCCGGGCCCCGCCAGTGCTCCACCGTGGGGCGGCCAACCGGCCAGCGCCCCACCCGCCGGCGGCCAGCAGTTCGGCGGCCAGTACCCACCGTCCTACCCGCCGCCGCCGCAGGGGCGCACCACGAACGTCATGGCGATCCTGTCGCTGGTCCTAGCCTTCGTGTTCCCCCCGGCCGGCATCGTGCTCGGTCACATGGCGAAGAAGCAGATCAAGGAACGCGGCGAGGAGGGCGAAGGGCTGGCCACCGCCGGCCTGATCGCCAGCTACATCATCACCGGCCTGTACGTGCTGGGCTGCTGCGGCGGCATCATCGCGGTCATGATGAGCGACGGAGCCACCTCCAGCAGCTACTGACGTGACCGACCCGACGCCCACCGCGAGGCGCGGTTCCGCTCAGCGGAACTGCGCCTCGCGCACGCTGTTGCCACCGTCGACCACCAGCATCTGCCCGGTGATGTACGACGCGGCCGGCGAGCACAGGAAGGCGATCGCCGCCGCCACCTCGTCCGGCGTGCCGGGACGCCCGACCGGCGTACCCAGCCCCTGCTTCAGCTCGGCGACCGTCGAGGCCGCCGTGTAGATGGTCCCGGGGGCCACGGCGTTGACGTTGACGCCGTCGGCGACCAGCTCCATGGCCAGCGCACGGGTCAGACCCACCACCCCCGCCTTGGCGGCCGCGTAGGCGGCCTCGGTCGGCAACGCGTTGACCGGACCGGCCGTCGCCGCCAGATTGACGATGCGACCCCAACCGTGCTCGGCCATGCCGCCGACGAAGGCGCGGCTGCACAGGAACGCCGTACTGAGATTGCGGTCGATCTCGGACTTCCACTCGTCATAGGTCAACTGAGCCACCGGCCGCAGCACCTCCGGGCTGGCCCGGCTGGCCAGCCCGGCATTGTTGACCAGCACCTCGACGTCACCGAGCTGATCGGCGATCGCGTCGGCCAACGCCCCGACCTCCGACTCGTCGGTCAGGTCGGCGACGAAACCGGTGATGTCGAGCTCCGAGGCGCGTTCATGGATGCGCCGGGTGGTGGACACGATCGCCACCCGGGCCCCGAGGTCACGAAGCCGTCGGGCGGTCGCGTACCCGATGCCGTCCGGACTGCCGGCGCCGGTGACCAGCGCGACCTTTCCGTCGAGCCGCAACGTCGTCGGTTCGTCCTCCGCCTCCACCTCCGGTCCGTCACCGGCCAGGTCGAGCCCGCCGCTGGCGGTGACCGGGCGAGGGCGACGGCCCAACGCGGGCCGCGTGGCGTCACGCCGGGGTCGGTTGCCTGCGGCGGATCTCGCGTCGAATCCCATGCCCGCGATCCTGCCCGGTCCAACCGGCGGGGGCAATCATCGGGCCGCGTGGCGTCCGGACACCTGGCTCCGGCGCGTCGCGCCGGCCCCCCGCGTGCTGGTCGACAAGCATCCGCCGCATACCCTGGCGGCGCATTCCTGTGCCGGACGGAGTCCCTGATGAGTGAACCGCACGAGCCCGGCAGGTCCACCGACCAGTCCCGGACCGATGAACCACCGACCACCCACCAGGGCTGGTCGGCACCGGAGCACCCCGACGCGACGGCGGGCCATCCCGCCCCGCCGCCGGACCAGCCGACGCCCGACCCCGGGCAACCGCCGGCATACGGCCAGCCGGCGGCGTACGGCCAGCCACCGGCGTACGGCCAGCCACCGGCGTACGGCCAGCCACCGGCGTACGGGCAACCGCCGGCGTACGGCCAGCCACCGGCGTACGGGCAACCGCCGGCATACGCGCAGCCGGCATACGCGCAGCCACCGGCATCCGGCGAGGCCGGCTACGGCCCGCCCACCCAGGGGCAACCGGGCTCCAACCAACCGGGCTTTGGCCAACCCGGCTACGGCCAACCCGGCTACGGCCCTTTCGGGTACGGGCCGCCGGGGCCGGGCTACGGCTATCCGGCTCCGGTGCCACCGACCAACGGCATGGCGGTCGCGTCCATGGTGGTGTCGGTCGTGGCCATGGTCGGCCTGTGCGGGTACGGCCTCGGCGGCTACCTCGGCATCGTCGGCGGCGTGCTGGGGCACGTCGCGCGCCGGCAGATCCGGGAGCGGGGCGAGTCCGGCGACGGCATGGCCCTCGCCGGGCAGATCATGGGCTGGCTGGCGACCGCGATCGCGGTCCTCGCCACGATCGCCTTCGTGGTGTTCTTCGTCTGGCTGAGCCAACAGCCCCCGGACGCGTTCGAGCCGACCTCCGACTGAGCGGCCCCGCTACGGGTTCAGCCGCCCCGCCGGAGGGCAGGGCGGCTGGACCCCTAGCGACGGGTTACACCTCGAAGCGGGAGGTGCGCACCATGCCGGCCGCGCGCCCCTTGGCGGCGACGACCAGCGCCATCTTGCGCGACGCCTCGTCGATCATCTCGTCGCCGAGCATGACGGCACCCAGTCGGCCGCCCGCCTCGGACGTGTAGTGCTGGTACGCGTCGAGGATCAGTTCGGCGTGGTCGTAGTCGTCCTGCGCGGGTGAGTAGACCTCGTTGGCGGCGTCGATCTGGCCGGGGTGCAGCACCCACTTGCCGTCGAAGCCCAGCGCCGCCGATCGTTTGGCCACCTCACGGAACGCGTCCACGTCGCGGACCTGCAGGAACGGGCCGTCGATGGCCTGCTTGTCGTGCATCCGGGCGGCCATCAGGATCCGCATCAGGATGTAGTGGTAGGGGTCACCCGGGTAGTCCGGGTGCAACGCGCCCACCACCAGGGACTTCATGTTGATGCTGGCCATGAAGTCGGCCGGACCGAAGATGATCGTCTCGACCCGCGGCGAGGCGGCGGCGATGGCGTCCACGTTGACCAGGCCGGCGGCGTTCTCGATCTGGGCCTCGATGCCGATCCGTCCCACCGGCAGACCGACGCTCTTCTCGATCTGGGTCAGGGTGAGGTCGAGCCACTCGATGTGCGCCGCCGACTGCACTTTGGGCAGCATGACGCAGTCGAGGTTGTCACCGGCGCCCTCGACGATCTCGATGACGTCCCGGTAGGTCCACGGCGTCGTCAGGTCGTTGACCCGCACCACCCGGGTCTTGCCGGCCCAGTCCCCGTCGTTCAGGGCGGCCACGATGTTCTTGCGCGCGTCCGGCTTGGCCAGCGGCGCCACCGCGTCCTCAAGGTCGAGGAATACCTGGTCGGCCGGCAACCCCTGAGCCTTGCCGAGCATCTTCACGCTCGAGCCCGGCACCGCCAGACAGGATCGGCGGGGACGTCCCGGTGCAGCCATCGGCTCTCCTCAGTGATCATGTTTGTTACCCCACGGTAACCTCCGGCGCCAGCGGCCGAGAACCACCATGTGCAGGATGTCACTCATGAGCTCTCGTACAGTCGTGGTCACCGGAGCCAGCTCCGGCATCGGGCTCGCCGCCGCCGAGGAACTGGCGCGGTCGGGCGATCGGGTCGTCCTCGTCGGGCGCGATCAGCGCCGGCTACAGGAGGCCACCGAGCGGGTACGGCAGGCCGCCGGCGCCGTACCCGAATCCTTCCGGGCCGATTTCGCGGTCCTCGACGAGGTGCGCGCCCTGGCCGAGCGGTTACGGAGGGCGTACGACCACATCGACGTACTGGCGAACAACGCCGGCGCGATCATCCTCAAGCCGGTCACCACCGTGGATGGCTTCGAGCTGACCATGCAGGCCAACCACCTCGCCCCGTTCCTGCTCACCGCGCTGCTGCGGGACCGGGTCGGCCGGGTGGTCACCACGGCCTCGGGGGCGCACCGCAGCGGCGCCCTCGACCCGGACGACCTGCGCGGCACCACCGGCTTCCGGGCGATCCGGGCGTACGGCACCAGCAAGCAGGCCAACATCCTGTTCACCGCCGAGGCGGCCCGGCGCTGGCCCGAGGTGCTGTCGACCTGTCTGCACCCCGGGGTGGTGCGGACCCGGTTCGCCGGCGACAGCCGGATAGCCACGTTGGCGCTGCGGCTTGCCCCGTTCGTGCGCACCCCCGAACAGGGCGCAGACACCCTGGTGTGGCTGATCCGCACGCCGGCCGAACTCCTCGTCAACGGCGGTTACTACATCGACCGTCGGCTGCGCCGGGCACTGCCGAAGGCCGCGGATCCCGCCTTGGCGGCGCGGCTGTGGGAGGCCAGCGAACGCGCGGTCGGGCTGGCATAGCCCGCCCAGGCGCCGCAGCAGGCCCGGACCTACCGCGCAGGGCCCGGGCCTACCGCGCAGGGCCCGGGCCTACCGCGCAGGGGCCGGGCCTACCGCGCAGGGCCCGGGCCTACCGCGGGGCCCGGACCTAATTCAGGGGCTCGCAGCGCGGTGCCGGTCAGGGGTACGACCGGTGCCTGCTCGACCACGATGAGCGGGGCGGTCGGCCCGTAGCGGCCGGGTAGCTCGGTCCGGGCCCGGGCGAGGTCGTCGGGGCCGACCCCGACCTCGACGCCGGCACCGTCATGT
>DASVVF010000267.1:0-6136 GCA_036386695.1 Catenuloplanes sp.
AGCGGACGTCGACCTCTACCGGCTGTACGGATGGTGGCTGCTGTTCACCGCCGGCCTGGTCCTGGTGTACGCGCCGTGGTGGGCCTGGTACGGCGGGATGACGTGGGGGCCACGGTTCCTGCTGTTCGCCTCGCTGCCGGCGTCCCTGGCCCTCGCGGTGCGGCTGTGGGACCTGCCGGAGCGGTTGTGGTCGCGGCTGCTGACTCTGGCCGTCCTGACGATGTCGGCCTGGGTGGGGTTGTGCGCCGCGGTGTTCCCGGAGGCGGGGTTCCCGCCGCAGTGCAGCGCGGCGCGCTACGCCAATGAGGCGTTGTGTCACTCCACACTGGAGTTCAGCGCCTTGTGGTACCCACTGGTCCAGCAACTGCCGGTGGGCCGCCGCGACGTGGCGGTCATCGCGTACCTGGTGGTGGTGTACTGCTACCTCGCCGCGCCACTGGCCCGCGCGATCGGGCGCGACATCGCCGACCGGGTCCGCCCGGTCCGGGCCGACGCGGTCCACGGCTGGCGCTGGTAGCGCCGGCGACCTCCCCCTCCCCCCGTTCGGCCGGTGACGTCGCCGTCCGGCGGTTCACCGCCCCCGGCGGCCCCCGGGGGCGTTCAATGGAACCTGACACCCGGGTAGCTGACGGCCGGCGCTGAACCCGCCGCCGGAGCGTCCTGGCCACCGGGCGGGGGTGCTCCGATGAGTTTGCGGCGGAGACGCGGTCCAACCGGGAGAACCGCTGTCGACAGGAAGGCTGCAGACGATGACCAACGCCGCTGAAGAGCACCGCGCCATCGCGGGGGTGTTCACCGAACGGGTTCGCGGTGTCGCGCCGGACGCGTGGGACAATCCGGCGCCGTGCGAAGGGTGGGTGGCCCGGGACGTGGTGCGTCACCTCGTCGAGTGGTTCCCGGGCTTGCTGAAGGCCGGCGCCGGCGTCGACCTGCCGAAGGGTCCACCGGTCGACGAGGACCCGGTGGCGGCCTGGACGGTGCACCGCGACGGGGTGCAGGCGCTGCTGGAAGACCCGGCGACGCCCGGCAGGGTGCTGTCCAACCCACACATCGGCGAGGTCCCGCTCGACCGGGCGGTGGACATGTTCTACACCAGCGATGTGTTCATGCACATCTGGGACCTGGCCCGGGCCACCGGGCAGGACGAGCACCTGGACCAGGACAAGTGCGCCCAACTGCTCGAGGGAATGCTGCCGATGGACGCGGCGCTGCGGGCCAGTGGCCACTACGGGCCCCGGGTGGAGGTGCCCGAGAACGCCGATCCGCAGACCCGCATGCTGGCCTTCATCGGCCGGACGCCGTGACCATCTGACGTGCGCTATGGGTCGGTGCTGACGCCCCGGCGGTTTCCGCGTTGGAATTCTCCCCATCCTCGCTCACTGCTGAGGCCGCCGGGAATCGGCGCATATCCGCGTCGGTCGAGCGACGTCTACCGCGGGGCAGTGCGATGTGTAGGCCCGCGTATAGGCGCCGCACGAACAATCCTCACCACACTGGTGGCGGCGGTTGCCGCACAATACCGGAGATGAACATGAGAGCCGTGCAGGAGACAGAAAACCCTCACGAAGGGCGTTGGCGACCATGCCGCACCGAGCCGTGTTGGCCATTCCTCTGATTGTGTTGCTTGCGTTATTGCCGGCGCCGGCCGCCGTGCGGGCCGCACCGGGCGGGGATTTCCGGCCCGGCGCACCGGGCGTGGGGGACCCCTATTTCCCCCTGGACGGTAACGGCGGCTACGACGTGCGGCACTATCTGTTGGATGTCAGGTACACGCCGGACACCGACGTCCTGACCGGCCTGGCCACCGTCAGCGCCCGGGCGACCCAGAACCTGTCCGCGTTCAACCTCGATCTGCGCGGACTGACCGTCAGATCGATCACGGTGGACGGTCACCCGGCGCGGTTCAGCCGCGCGGGCGGTGAGCTCACCGTGACACCGCGACGTGGCCTACCCAAGGGCCGCACGTTCGTCACGGTCGTGCGCTACGACGGAGTGCCGGAGCTCCTCGATGAGCCGGCGCTGGGCCTGAGCGGAGTCTTCCCGACCGACGACGGCGCCGTGATCGTCGGTGCGCCGCACGTGGCAGCCACCTGGTTCCCGGTCAACGACCACCCGAGCGACAAGGCCGCCTTCACCGTCCGGGCCACCGTTCCGGCCGGCCTGACGGCGGTCTCCAACGGAGAGCTTGTCAGCCAGAGCACCCGGGGCGGATGGACCACCTGGGCCTGGGCCGCCAAGGAACCGATGGCCCCGCACCTGGCGACCACGACGATCGGCAGGTTCGACCTGCGCGCGTACCGCGAAGGCGGCATCAGGTACTGGGATGCGATCGACCCGGACCTGTCGACCCCGGTGGCCGCCCCGCGCACCGGGGCCGGACTGGCCTTCACCCAGGTGGGCGCCCCGGCGTACAAGCGGCTGACCCGCACGGTCGATGTGCCGGCGACCGGGTCGCAGCTCAGTTTCTGGGTCGACCTGGACACGACCCAGGAGAACGACTACTTCTTCGTCGAGGCGCACACTCTCGGACGCGACGACTGGACAACGCTGCCTGACGCGAACGGACACACCAACGAAGAGCTCCCACCGGGGGAGTGCCGGTTGACGACGGAGGTGCACCCGTTCCTGCTGCACTACTGGACGCCGACGGGTGAGCACACCTGCGCGGCAGCCGGCTCGACCGGCACGTGGGCGGCGGCGAGCGGCAGCACCGACGGCTACCAGCAGTGGAGTGTCGACCTGACCCGCTTCGCGGGCACCACCGTCGAAGTGTCCCTGACCTACCTCACCCACTGGGATTTCACGCTACCCGGGGTGTTCATCGACGACGTGGTGGTGTCGAACGGCCCGGGCACGACATCGTTCGAGGCCGACGACGACACCATGGACGGGTGGGTGGCGTCCGGTGCGCCGGCGGGCAGCCAGCCGAACCCCAACAACTGGATCGCCGGTACGAGCACCGACCTGCCGGCCTCCACCGGTCAGCTCATCGAGCGGTCGTTCGCCCGTCAGCCTGAAATCCTGCGGTTCCTGTCCGGCCTGTTCGGTCCGTACCCCTTCTCGGCGGCCGGCGGAATCGTCGACGACGCCGAATCCTTCACCTTCGCCATGGAAAACCAGACCCGACCGATCTACGACAAGAGCTTCTTCTTCCAGCCCGGCTCCGGTGACGCGGTGGTGGCCCACGAACTGGCGCACCAATGGTTCGGCAACAGCGTGGCGCTGCGGCGCTGGGACAGCATCTGGCTCAGCGAGGGGTTCGCCACGTACGCGCAGTGGCTGTGGGACGAGCAGCAGGGGCTGGACACCGCCCAGCAGCGCTTCGACCGGGTGTACGCGACCCCCGCCGATTCACCGTACTGGCAGACGGTCATCGGCGATCCCGGACCGGAGCGTCTGTTCGCCAGTCCGATCTACAGCCGTGGGGCGATGACACTGCACGAGCTGCGCCGTACGGTCGGCGACCGGCCCTTCTTCGAGATCCTTCGTAGCTGGGCCGCAACGCACAAGGATGGCAACGTGACCACAGCCGGGTTCATCGCGCACGCCGAGCGGATCGCCGGCCGGGATCTCCGGGCACTGTTCGACGCGTGGCTGTTCACGTCCGGCCGTCCGGAGGCGCCGACGGTCGGGAAAGCCACCGTCACCACCCCGGCCCGGTCCGACTGCGCCCGTACGGGGTGGACCGCCCCTCCCGTCGCGTCGACCAGCCGGTGCCACCCGGATCGGAAGGGAGGCAGGGCACGGGACTCGGCGAATCCATTCGGTGTTCGGTAAATTGTCGATCCATGGCCACGATCGCCGACGTCCGCCACGAACTCGCGGGCCTCGCCGACCCGCGTCGCGCGGCGGGCGTGAGCCGGTTCCTGCAGATGGTTCCCGGCGGGTATGGCGAGGGTGACCGGGCCATCGGTGTCTCCGTACCGGAGCAACGCAGGGTGGCGGGCCGGTACTGGCGCGATATTCCCCTGGCCGAGACGGAGGAGCTGCTGACCAGCGGCGTGCACGAGGAGAGGCTGACGACCCTTCTCATCCTGGTGCGAAAGTTCGCCAAGGGGGACGAGGAGGAACGGGGTCGGATCTTCGGCATCATCCTGGCGAACACCGGCCGCATCAACAACTGGGACCTGGTGGACTCCTCCGCGCCGTACATCGTCGGCCCCTGGCTCATCGGCAGGGACCGCGACGTCCTCGATGGGTTGGCCGGGTCGAGTCTGGTGTGGGACCGGCGGATCGCCATCATGGCAACGTTCGCCTTCATCAGAGCCGGAGACTTCCACTGGACCTTCCGGCTCAGCGAGCGGCTCCTGCACGATCCGCACGACCTCGTCCGCAAGGCGGTGGGTTGGATGTTGCGTGAGGTGGGCAACCGTGACCGAACGGCGGCGGAGGAGTTCCTTGCCCGGCACTACCGGGTCATGCCCCGGGTCATGCTGCGGTACGCCATCGAGAAGTTCGAACCGCACCGGCGCAGGGATTATCTCTCCGGCGTGGCCTGACAAGGGCTGATGGGATGGTCGTGCCCGCCTGAGCCGACCTGTGACACCTGCTCAGGGGTGGCTACCAGCGGCCTGCAGGCGGCCACGAACATCATGCTGGACCTGGTGCACCTTCAGCCGACGGCGTGGATGCTGTGGCAGATCGTGGACGTTCGCCGTTGGGGCCTGGTGGACGGCGACGTCGACAAGGGCACCCTCGGTGGCATCCTCAACCGGCACTTCGTGCTCGCTCAGTTCACCCGGCACATCCGCAGGGGCATGGAGATGATCAGCGGGGGCCAGCCCAACACGGTCGCCGCCTACGATGCCGCCGCCCACAAGCTGGTGATCGTTTCCCTCAACAGTGGGGCCGCCCAGAAGTTCACCTATGACCTGTCGCGATTTGGCCGGGTCCCGGCCGATGGGGCCGTCGTACGGCGGTGGAGCACCGACACCGGTAGTGGTGACCGGTACCGCCTCCGGACCGACACCCAGATTGCCGGCAAGCGGTTCTCAGCGGCCTGCTCCACCAGCTCGATCCAAACCTTCGAGATCGACGGCGTGCACCTCTAGCGGCGGCAGGCTCGCGGTCACCGGGGGGCCACCGGTCGCAGCGCCACGCCTTGAGGAAGATCTTCCCGATCTTCGCCGGGTCCTGGGCGACGAAGGACGATCCGCCGGTGGCCGCGGCGATCCGCTTGAGCTCGGCCTGGTCGACGTCGTGTCCGATGCCGATGAGGACCACCTGCACCGGTCGGTCGGGGTCGGTGATCTCCTTGAGCCGCTTGAGCAGAGCTGCCTCGCTCAGCCCACTCTCGGGGTCGAAGACCCGTACGCCACTCGGTGCGGTGATCCTCCCCAGCACGTCGGCGCAGGTCGGCTTGGCGTTCAACCAGTTCAGGTTGTGGGCGATGGGTTCCGGCACGGCCACGACCACCGGGTTGCGGGCGATGGACCCGCCGTCGGTGGGCCGGAACCCGGGGGAGGCCGTCGTACCGGCCGCCTAAGCTGTCGGGCGATCACCGCACCGACCGGCGGCGCCCGCCACCGGCACGCGGGCCGACCTGCGCGAACGTGGAGGCTCCCCGGATGCACACCGAGCTGGATGCCGTCGGCGGCCCGGTTGTCGACGCCGCCCGGGCGACGCCGTTCGCCACCCCCGACGACTACGCGGCCGCGCTGGCCACGGTGCGCGACGCCGCGCGGGCCTACTACAACAGCGCCGACATCGTCATGGACGACGCCGGCTACGACGCCCTGGTGGCGCGGGTCGCCGCGACGGAAACGGCCCACCCGACGTGGCGGCCCGCCGACTCCCCCACCGCCGCGGTGGCCGCCGGGGTCGCCGTCGCCGGTGACGTCGTGCACACCAGCCCGATGCTCAGCCTGGACAACGTCTTCGGCGAGGACGACCTGCTGCGCTGGGCCGCCCGCCTGGAAAAGCTGCTCGGCCGGCCGGTGGACGGTTACACCGTCGAGCCCAAGATCGATGGTCTGGCCGTCGCAGCCCGGTACGTCGACGGCCGCCTGACGCAGATCGCGACCCGCGGTGACGGCCGTGCCGGTGAGGACGTCAGCACCCAGTCCACGCTGGTGGTCGGGCTGCCGCAGCGGCTGACCGAGCCGGTCACCGTGGAGGTCCGCGGGGAGGTCTTCAT
>DASVVF010000268.1:0-1803 GCA_036386695.1 Catenuloplanes sp.
GGGTCCGGGCCCGGCGTACTCGGACCCCCCAGCCGGTCGGCGTACAGGATCCCCCGGCCGTTGGTGCCCAGGTAGACGCGCCCGTAGACCCGCGGGTCGCCGGTGACCGCCTCGCCCATGTTGCCGTACTGGTGGCTGTCGTCGTTGATCCGCACCCAGCCGGCCCCGGCGTTGTCGGAGCGGTACACCCCGGCCACGTTGTCGACCGTGCCGACCAGGTACAGCGCCGGGTACGTCTGACCCGGCGCGGCCTTGCCGAACCCGATGTTGCCGGCTCTGCCGACCGTCGGGATCCGGGTGAAGGTGGCCCCGGCGTCAGTGGAGTGGAACAGCCCACCGGAGCCGGCCAGCCAGACGTCGCCCGGGCGACCGGGCACCGCCGCGAAGTGGTTCGACGACGGCAGGCCGGTCGCGGCCGTCGCGGTGAACCGGGCTCCCCCGTCGGTGCTCACGTAGAACGTGCCGCCGGACGTCCCGTAGAAGGTGTTCGGGTCCGATCGGTCGGCCTGCACCCGGGCCCCGGCCGGCAGTCCCTGCGACCCGGTCCAGGTGTTGCCGAAACCGACCGTGTGGTGCGGTGCCGCCCCCTCCGGGCTCCACACGAACCGGCTGCCGTCGGCGTTGGCCGCGATGGTGCCGCCACCGGTGACGCCGGGCGGCTCAGTGCCCTGGAACCAGTTCGCACCACCGTCGGTGGAGAACGCCGCCCGCATGTCGTTGGGCCGGTCCGCCTTGTCGAAGCTGCCCGCCCGCACCATCACGGCGGGGTTCGACTCGGCGTAGTCGACGCTCGTCGTGGTGGTGAAGCGGGGTTGCTGGAACACCGCCGGCGGGACGGCGTCCAGGTCGTTGTGACGGAAGCCGCCGATGTCGCCGAGTCCACTGATCAGCGGGGCCCCGGTAGGTGGACTCATCAGGTCCTGCACGGCGGTCTCCTCAAGTCCCTTCGCCGTCGGTCTGATGGTCGCCTGGCCGCCGGTGTCCCACTTGGTGAGGTCCGTGGTCCCGTACAGGGTCAGGCCGGTGCCGTACATCATCCGGTCGGAGTTGAACGGGTCGATCTCGATGCTCTCGTTCATCCAGCCGAGTTTGGGGGCGGTGTCCGGCGGGGCCGGGTTCTTGTCGCCGAGGTCGACCCAGGGACTGTCGGTGGTGTCGAACCGGTAGCGGAAGGTCCGGTTGGGGTAGCCGGCCCAGTCCCAGGCGCGGGTCCAGGTGGTGCCACCGTCCGTGCTGCGGAAGAAGACGGTGTCCGGCCACCAGGAGATCTGGCTGCCCACCATGATGGTGCCGGGGTGCTGCCGGTCGATGGTCAGACCGGTGTAGCCGAAGGCGCCGGCCGGGTCCGGGGTGATGTCGGTCCAGGCGCCGGTGCGGGTGTCGAGTTTGGACACCTGCCCGTCACTGCCGTCGTACGGGCCGCCGGTGCTGCTGGTGGCGAGGTAGAGCAGGCCGCCCCGGGCGTCGAGTACGCCCTTGTGCGGGATGAACCCGGTGGGCTGCCCGGCGATCCGCTGCCACGTCGCGCCGGCGTCGGTGCTGCGGTAGACGTTGTTCTCCCGGTCGGCCACCCCGACGTAGATCGTCCGGGTCGGTTCGTCGCGGGTGCCGGTGGTCTCATCGAAGGTGACCCAGAGAACGCCCTGGTTGGTTCCGTTGTAACCGCCCACGTCGGCCGGGTCGACGGCGTAGTTGCCGACGTTGGGGAAGCCGGCCACGCTGGCCCAGGTCACCCCGGAGTCGGTGCTGCGCCACAGGCCGTTGCCACCCTCGGCGCCGTAGTAGAGCGTGCTGTTGCGGTTC
>DASVVF010000269.1:0-5547 GCA_036386695.1 Catenuloplanes sp.
CTCCAGCCGGGGGTGCTCGACGTCCGCGCCCTGCATCGCCAGCTCGTCGACCTTCTGCCCGAAGGCGGTCCGGACGAACGCCGCGTACACCGCGAATCCGCCCAGCGCTGCGAGCAACCCGAGACCGATCGCGGCGGCGACCCGTCGAGCCGTCCGGGCCGGAGGTCCGTCCGGAGGGGTGCGCTGCGGTGCCAGGACGGTCATCCCTGACCTCTCCATTTCTGTGCGTCTGACGGGTAGCCGGGGGGCGGTGCCGAAGAGTGTGGGTCGACCCTACGTCGCGGCCGTGAAGATCCTGTCAACGCCAGGTCCACGATCGAACCGGGTCAGCGGTGCCGCCGGGCTCAGTTGTTGGGCTCGTCCGCGCTGATGTCGGCCAGGACCGAATCCGGGTCGCGGTCGACCGCGAGGTCTCCCAGCGACACCACGCCGACCAGGTCGCCGTCGTCCACCACCGGCAGTCGGCGCACCGCGTAGGTGCGCATCAGGTCGGCCGCGGCCTGCAGGTCGTCGTCGGGTCGGACGGTCACCAGGTCACGGGTGACGATCTGCGACAGCGTCGCGGCCGACGGGTCGAGGGCCTCCGCCACCCCGCGCACGGTGATGTCGCGGTCGGTGACGATGCCCTTGACCGTCCCCTGCTCGGTGACGATCACGTCGCCGACGTCGGCGTCGCGCATCTGCCGGGCGGCGGCGACCAGGGTCTCGCCGGCGTCGAGGGTGAGCGGTTCGGCCGTCATGACATCCCGCACAGTGGTCATCGTGGGCGCTCCCAGGGTCGGTGGATCCGGTGTCTGGGGGTGTCCCTACCCCGCTGTCCGGGCGTCGACACCCGGCCAGGCGGCCGACCACGTCGCGCTACGGGAGTCCCACCCACAGCGAAACGGGCCGGCGGACCTGACGGTCCGCCGGCCCGTTCCCGGCGTGGGGTCTCGCGTCTCGCGGTGGTGCGCGCCGCTGTTCAGCAGGCGCCGTTCAGCAGGCGCTGTTGTCCAGCTGCCCGCGCAGCTTGACCAGGGCCTTGGTGAGCAACCGCGACACGTGCATCTGCGAGATGCCGACCTGCTCGGCGATCTGCGACTGGGTCAGGTTGCCGTAGAAGCGCAGCGTCAGGATCCGCTGCTCACGCTCGTCCAGGGTGGCCAGGGCCGGGCCGAGCGCCACCCGCATCTCGGCCAGCTCGTACTCGTGGTCCTCGGCACCGAGGGTGTCACCCAGCTCGGTGGAACCGTCGGCGGTGATCGGCGTGGACAGCGAGGTGGCGTTGTAGGCGCGCGCGCCTTCCAGCCCTTCCAGCACCTCTTCCTCGGTGACGCCGATGTGGGCCGCGATGTCCGGGACGGTCGGCGAGCGGCCGAGCGTGTGGGTCAGCGTGCTGTTGGCCTCGGTGATCGCCAACCGCAGCTCCTGCAGGCGCCGCGGCACCCGCACCGACCAGGTGCGGTCGCGGAAGTGGCGCTTGATCTCGCCGATGATGGTCGGGATCGCGTAGCCGGCGAAGTCGACGCCGCGCTCGGGGTCGAACTTGTCGACCGCCTTGATCAGCCCGACCGTCGCGGTCTGGATCAGGTCGTCGGTGGGCTCGCCCCGGCCGGCGTAGCGGTGCGCCAGGTGGCGTGCCAGCGGCAGCCACGCCTCGATGGCACGGTCCCGCAGCGCGGGGCGTGACGGGTGGTCGGCCGGCATGCCGGCCATGGCGTTGAGCAGTTCGGCCGCGGTGTCCGCGAGTGTGGCGTCGGTCAACGCGACACGCTCGGTCACGGTCTGCTCTAGGGATGTAGCGGTCATGGTGGTCCTCCCTGCACCTCGTCCGCCCGGTGGCCCGGACAGCGAGAACCGGGGGGCCGGAAAATCGCTGCGCGGGCTGGTGCTGCGCTTACGGCGGGGAACGCGCCCGGGCTCAGCTTCGGCCAGGGTGTTCCGCACGCCCAATGTCTATTTGGTAAGCCGACACTAGCCTAGTGGCCAGCCGTTGGCTAGCCGAAAGTATGAGTCACGTTCTGTTACAGCGCTGTGACCTGCTGGAACGTGGGCCCGGACGCCGATGAATCACCCTCTCGCGGCGTGTCCTTCGGCATGGTGAAACACAGTCGGGTCCCCGGGCGGTCGTCGGTGTCCAACCAGATCCGCCCGCCGTAGTACTCGACGATTTTCTTGCACATCGCCAGCCCGATCCCGGTACCGGGATACGCGTCGCGGGCGTGCAGCCGCTGGAAGATCACGAAGATCTTGTCAGCGTACTGCGCTTCGATGCCGATGCCGTTGTCCTGTACGGCGAACAGCCAGCGCTCGCCCTCGTCGGTCACCGACACCTCGATGACCGGGGCCCGCCGCGGCGACCGGAACTTGACCGCGTTGCCGATCAGGTTCTGGAAGAGCATCCCGATCAGGGTGGGGTCGCCGGTCAGCACCGGCAGCTCGCCGGTCACCCGCACCTGGGCGCCGGCCTCCTCGATCGGCACGGCCAGATCGGCGACCGTCGCGTTGACCGTCTCGGTCAGGTCGACCGCCTCGCGCCGGTCGTAGAGCCGGCCCACCCGGGAGAACGCCAACAGGTCGTTGATCAGGACCTGCATGCGGGACGCCCCGTCCACGGCGAAGCCGATGTACTGCCGCGCCCGGTCGTCCAGCTCACCGCCGTACCGCCGTTGCAGCAGCTGGCAGAAGGACGCCACCTTGCGTAACGGCTCCTGCAGATCGTGCGACGCCACGTAGGCGAACTGCTCCAACTCGGCGTTCGACCTGCGCAGCTCCGCGGTCTGCTCCTCGAGCCGGGCCCGCGAACTCACCGAGAACGCCAGCTCGTCGGTGACCCGCCGGCGCATCGCGTCCACGTCGCCGGCCAGCTCCCGCAGATCCGCCGGCCCGTCGATGACCAACCGGTGGTCGAAGTCGCCGGCCGCCACCCGGCGCGCGGCCACCCGCAACCGGTGCAACGGGCGCAGCACCGCGATCCGCAACAGGATCGCGACGGCGACACCGGTCAGCACGAAGACGCCCAGGATCGCGGCGAAGGTGAGGTCGCGCCAACCGCGGGCCCGGGTGAGGTCGGCACGGGCCCGCGTCTGCGACTGACCGATTTCGGTGTCGAGCTCCTGCAGGGTTGCGGCGAGCTGGGCGGAGAGCAGCTGGCCGCGCTGGGCCAGGGCCACTTCGGGTGGCTGGGCCGCCGCCCGGGCCGCGACCGCGACGTCGGCGTACTCATCGCGCCACTGTCGGCTGAGCGCCTCGGCGCGGTCGACCGCCCGCAGCAGCTCAGGCTCGTCGGCCAGCAGCCGCCGCAACCGCTGCGAGATCCCCTGCTGGACCGGCAGGCCGCTGTCGTACGGCGCCAGGAACTGCCGATCGCCACTGATCAGATAGCCGCGCACCGCGACCTGCTGCTCCAGCCACCCGGCCCGCAGCTCCACCGAGATGGCCCGGGCCGGCTGGATCCGGTCGGCCAGCCGGTTGGACACCTCGGCGGTGCGGTCGAGCACCAGCGCCCCGCACACACTGCCGATCAGGGTCAGCGCCGCGGTCACCGACAGGACCAGACCGAGCCAGCGTTGGGTGGTGAAGCGCTGGGCGAGCGACCGCCCGGTGCGGGCGACGCCGGCACCGGTGACGCGGGCCGACCGCTGGGTGGGCACGGTGGGGCGGTCCTGTCCTGGCATCCGACGTACGGTAGTGCACCGCGGGCTCAGTTCGAGAACGCCTTGACGATCTGCAGCGCGCCCGGGCCCAGCAGCACCACGAACAGGGCCGGGAAGATGCAGAACAGCACCGGGAACAGGATTTTGATCGGCACCTTCTGGGCGACCTCCTCCGCCCGCTGCCGGCGTCGGATCCGGATCTCGCCGGCGTTCTCCCGCAACACCCCGGCGATCGGCACGCCCAACTCGCCGGCCTGCACCACGGCCGTCACGAAGGTGCGCAGCTCGGGCACCGTGGTGCGGGCGGCGAGCGACCGCAGCGCCTGCGTCCGGGACTTGCCGATCTGCATCTCCTGCAGCGCCCGGACCATCTCCCGGGCCAGCGGCCCCTTGCCGTGGTGGCCCACCTGGGCCAGCGCCGCGTCGAACCCCAGCCCCGCCTCGACGCTGATCACCAGGGTGTCCAGCACGTCGGGTAGCGAGAGCACCAGCTCCTGCTGGCGCCGCACGCCGGCGTTGTACACCATGAGGTCGGGAATGAAGAAGCCGGCCAGGGCGCCGGCGACGCCGCCGAGCACGGCGACCAGGACGCCGCCGAGGACCAGGCCGAAGCCACCGCCGACCGCGGCGCCGACCGCCAGCGCGACGCCCTTGACCGGCACCACCCGGGTCACCGGCCAGGCCGGCGGGTTGCCCGCGTAGTCCAGGTGCTTCTGCAGCCGGCCGACCGCGCCGGACGGGGTCAGCGCCCGGCCGACCCGCCCGAGTTGGGCGGCCAGCGGGGCGCCGACCCGCTCGCGCAACGGCCGGTCGCGCGGCGAGGTGTACCCGTTGCCCGCCGCGGAGCGGCCGATGCCGCGCAGCGCCCGGGCGATGTCGGCCCGCTCGCCGGTCCCGCCGACCAGGCTCAACACCAGCACGACGACCGAGCCGACAAGCCCGGCGAGGCCGACGACCAACAGCAACGGAGCCGACATGGTCACACCACCACCTGGACGAGTTTGCGCAGCCACACTGCGCCGACAGCCATCATGACGACGGAGCAGCCCATCATCAGCAGGCCCATCGGCTCGGTGTACAGCGGCCGCAGGTAGTCGCGCCGCACGGCGAACATGAACAGGGTGAGCACGACGGGCATACCGAACAGCACCATCGCCGACAGGCGGCCCTCGGCGGACAGGGCCCGCACGTGCCGGGCCAGCCGGGCGCGTTCCCGCATGGTGTTGACCGCGGTCTCGAGGACCTCGGACAGGTTGCCGCCCACCTCGCGCTGGATCCGGATGGCCATCACCAGCCACTCGACGTCCTGACTGCCGTTGCGCTGCCCGACCCGCTCCAGGGCGCTCTCCAGGTCGCCGCCCAGCCGGGTCTCCGCGATGGCCCGCCCCAGTTCGCCGGCCACCGGGTCGGCGCCCTCCCGGACCAGCGAGTCGATCGACTGCGGCAGCGAGAAGCCGGAGCGCAGCGAGCCCACCACCAGTTGAAGCGCCTCCGGCAGCTGTTCGGCGAACTTGCCGGCCCGCCGGCCGGCGCGCATCTTCAGGTACTGCGCGGAGCCGAACCAGCCGGCCAGCAGCCCCAACGGCAGCCCCGCCCACCACGGCAGCAGCACCACCAGGACGACGGCGGCGCCGGCGCTGACACCGGCCCGGATCAGCTGCCATTCGGCCACCCGCAACGAGCTGCCGGCCCGGTCCAGGGCCAGCTCGACGCGCTCGCGACGCCCGGGCGACTGCAGGGCCCGTTCCGACACGGCCAGGGCGGCGCGCAGCACCGGGCTGTCACCGGACGCCGGGTTGACGTTGCCGGCCGGGCGCCTGGTATTGGTGGCGGTGAACCGGTCGAGTTGGCGTAACCGGCGCTGGATCGAGTTGCCGCCGAACAGCGGCTGGACGACCAGCAGGGTGCCCAG
>DASVVF010000270.1:0-6879 GCA_036386695.1 Catenuloplanes sp.
ACGGACGGTGAGCCGCCGCAGGAGGGCGTCGAGATCCCCGACGTCCATCGGAACGAAACCCTCGCGCGCCACCTCCCGACTCCAGGCCGAGGCGAAGCGGGCGAGCGCGGCGCGCGCCGACGCGGCCCCACCGCCGCCGCCCGGCCGTCCCATCGCGAGGTCAGTCCTTCCTCGCGACACCGGCGTACGCGCCCACCCGCTCGGGGTGCGCATCCACCGGGTCCTGCGGGCTCGGCCGCCACTGCGGGATGAAGACCAGTCCGGGCTCCACCAGGGTGAAACCGTCGAAATACGCCGCGATCTCGGCCCGGCTCCGCAGGGCGATCTCGGTGGCCGTACGGGCGGAGAGCCGCTGCGCCCGCAGCACCTCGGGCGGCTGCCCGTCCGCGGTGGCATGCGAGATGAGCAGGTAACTGCCCGGCGACATGGCCGAGCGCAGCGCCGCGACGGTGCCCGCCGGGTCGTCAGCGTCCGGTACGAAGTGGAGCACCCCGGCCAGCAGGACGGCGACCGGCCTGTCGAAGTCGAGCAGACCGAGGTCCCTGGCGCCGGACAACAACCGCTGCGCGTCGCGCACGTCGGCGCAGAGGACACCGGTGCGCTCGGTGCCGGCCAGGATCGACCGGCTGTGTTCCACCGCGACCGGATCGATGTCGACGTAGACCACGGTGGAGTCGGGCGCCGCGTCCAACGCGATCTCGTGCACGTTACCCGCCGTCGGGATGCCGGACCCGATGTCGAGGAACTGCCGGACCCCCTCGGCGACCAGGTACCGGACCGCCCGGCGCAGGAACACCCGGTTGGAACGCATCGTCTCGCCGATGCTGGGGGTCATGGCCGCGATCTGCTCGGCCAGTGCCCGGTCCACCTCGAAGTTGTGCGCGCCGCCCAGAAAGTAGTCGTACACCCGCGCGGCGCTCGGCCGATTCACGTCGATCCCCGCCGGGACCCAGTCGGTCGGTCCACTCACGCCGCAACCTCCACCATCCGCGGCGCGCCGGTGGGCGCCGCCGCCGCCAAGACCGCAGGACCACAAATGTCTATCGTCCCCCGGCGTGGATGGCAACCGAGGCCGTTGCCCTACCATCCGATCCCCAGGCCCGGGACGGTATCGCGTCCGGTGGCGCCGGCGGCTTTTCAAGCTTCCCGGCTCAGCCGGAAGATCCGGATCTCCCGTCCGCCCGCGCGGCTGGCGTACGCGGCGTAGCCGGGCCAGATCCGCTGTACCAGCTGCCAGAGCCGGTCCCGTTCGACACCGGTGCTCAGGGTGGCGCGTACGTCGAACTCGCGGTCGCCGAGGACAACCCGGGCGGTCGGCCGCGCGAGCAGGTTCGACGACCAGGCCGGGTGGTGGGCCTGCCCCCAGTTCGAACCGACCACGACGTACCCGTCGCCGTCGGTGGCGTACAGCAGCGGCTGGGTGCGGGGTAGGCCGGACCGGCGGCCGGTCGTGATGATCAGCAGGGTCGGCAACCGGTGCCGGCCGAGCACCGACCACCGCCCGCGGGTGAGCTGGTACAACCGGCGGTCCAGCGGGGTCAGCCGGCTGCCGAGGGCGGCGAACCAGCGGCCGGCGCCCAGGCGCCGCAGGAGGGCGGTGTATCGCGACATCCGGCCAGTATCGTGGTCGACCGCCGGTCGGGGTATGCGGCCCGTCCCGGATCGTTCCCGCGCCAGGTCGGGTCTGTTTCGGCGACACCGGCAACCATGCGACGTGCGGGTGGCGTCATGGTAGGCATGCTCCCCGGGCAGCCGGCGGGCGGCGTTTACCGCAGAGGCAGAGGTACATGGACGACCAAGACATGACATTCAGCTCGTTCGTACGTGCGCGCACCCCGGCGTTGCTGCGGTCGGCGTACCTGCTGACCGGCGACCAGCATCTCGCCGAGGACCTCGTGCAGTCCGCGCTGGAGCGTACCCACCGGGCCTGGCCACGACTGCGCCGCGCGGGAAACGTCGAGGCGTACACCCGCAAGACGATGTACCACCTGCAGGTCTCCTGGTGGCGCCGCCGTCGCGTCGCGGAATCGACCGTCGGGGAACTGCCGGAACTCGGCCAGGCCGACCACGCCGGACGGGCCGCGATGCGGCTCACCCTGCGCCAGGCGTTGCTGCGGCTCACCCCGAAGCAACGGGCCGTGCTGGTGCTGCGGTACTTCGAGGACTGCTCCGAGGCGGAAGTAGCCGCGGTGCTGGGCGTCGCCGTCGGCACCGTGAAGTCGCAGACCGCCCGGGCGCTCACCCGCCTTCGCGTCGTAGCGCCGGAACTCGGCGAGCTTTACCTTCCGGAAAGGGCTCAGCGATGAACGACACCACCTCCAGCCTGCGCGAGGCGCTGCGCGACCTCGCCGAGGATGCCATGCCAGCCGATCTGCACGACCGGGTCCTGCACTCGGCTCGCCGCCGGCACCGGCGGCGGATGGCCTTCGGCTCGCTGGGCGCCGCCGTGATCGTCGGCGTGGTGGCCGTCCCGATGCTCATGCAGGACCGCGTGCCCGCACCGGCCACCACCGCCGCCAGCACCACGGCGGCTCCCGCGCCGATCACCACGGCGGCTCCCGCGCCGACCACCACGCCTAGCGACCTGGTCGCTCTCTCCGCTGACCGGGTACGTATCGTCGACCCGTCAGCCGGTGACCGGTCAGAGCTCTCCGGGGTCGAAAAGCTGATCGACGGTGACCCGGCTACCGCCTGGGGGACACAGGAATACACCTCACCGGACTTCGGGGCCTTGAAGCCGGGACTTGGCATCCTGCTCGACCTTGGCTCCGCCCGGCAGGTCATCGCAGCGGACGTGGAGTTCACCAGCCCGGGTGCGACCGTCGAACTCAGGGGCGGGGACGGCGATCCCGGAGCGGTGCCCGCCGGCGACGACACGATCGTCCGGTCCTACCGACTGATCGGGCAGCGCCGCACGGACGCCGCCACCAGCACCATCCTGCCGGGATCCGCCAGGCCGGTCCGGTACCTGCTGTTGTGGATCACGCGGCTTCCCCGGGTCGACCAGGGACCCGGACAGTCCAGCCCGCGCTTCGCGCTGGAGGTCAACCAGATCCGGGTACGGGCCAGGTAGCGGGCGGTACGCGACCTCGTACCACAACGCTACCGGCGCCGGAACAAGTGACCCCGGTACGGTGGGCCTCTTCGATGCCCTCGACCATCGTCGAGGGCATCGCCGGCCGTCAGCGATCCGGGGTATCGGCCGGCGCCATCAACCGCAGCGCGTTGGCCGCCAGGCCGACCCGCAGCGGGGTCTGCCCGCACGGCTCGCCGTCGACCTCGACGCGCGCCGGCCGGTCGGTCTCCAACCACAGCTCACCGACGGCCAGGAACGGCTCGTCGCCCAGCGTCCGGCGGCGGCCACTGGCCGCGTTGCGCGCCGTTTCCCGCAACAACTCCCGCCGCGTCGGGCCGCCCACCGGATACGCGACCAGCAACCGGTCGTCGGCGTGTGCGTCCGCCGCGATCGGCCGGCCGGCGTGGAAGCCGCCGTTCGCCACATACAACTGGTGGGTCACGAACTCGTGCCGGCGACCGTCGGCCCGCACGACGGCGCGCAGCGGGCGGTGCCTGGCCAACTGCGCCAGGGCCGTGATCGGGTACGCGAGCCGGCCGACGACCCGCTTCAGGGCACGCGGTGCCCTGAGCATCACATTCGCGGACAGGCCCACTCCGACGTGGTTGGTGAACAGCATGTCCCCGGCGAGCCCGAGGTCGACGTCGATCACCTTGCCGTCGGTGAGGGTCGCGACGGCGTCGTCGAGGTCGAGCGGGATGCCAACCGTGCGGGCGAAGTTGTTGGTGGTGCCCAGCGGCAACAGGCCCAGAGCGATGTCACGGTGGGCGAGCAGCCGCGCGGCCGTGCTGATCGTGCCGTCGCCCCCACCGACCACGAGCAGATCCGGGCCCAGCTCGATGGCGGCGGCGAGCCGTTCCTCAAGCTCACCGGGGCGGTCGACGGGGTACGTGGCGAGCAGGGTGAACCCGGCCGCGCTCAGCCGCGACCGCGCGCCGTCGTAGAGCCGACGACCCCGGCGCGCGCGGGTGTTGACCACGAGCACCGCCCGCCGCTCGCGGCGAATGGCCCCGCTCAGTTGCTCCTTCGTCCGCATCGGCCCAGACCCTACCCAACCTCGGCCCCTGCGGAGGTCGGTGGTGTGCCGCGGGGCGCTGGCCGCACCGCACCTGCCGCGTCGGCCTTGACGAGGGGTCGACGTCGGCGTCGTCAGGGGCGGTTCCAGCGCAGTTGCGCGCAGGCCAGGCGGACCGCCGTGCCGGAGGTCGGCACTCTGGTCAGCCCCTGGTTCAGCTCGCTGTCGCCGCGCGCGTCCAGGTCGGCCGCGAAGGTCTGGTCGATGTCGTACAGGCACCCGGCATACGTGTAGCTGGCCTCCTGCCCGTTGTCGCTTCCCACATGGACCTTGCCGGACCACCGGCCGTCGCTCACCAGACCCGTTGAGCCGGGATAGTGCCGGCCGTCCGGAGCCTGGACGAACAGCATGAGCTGATGACCGGAGGCGAGGGTCCCGCGGAACGCTCCACCCAGCGACATGATCTTCTCGGAGGTCTCGCACGACGACGGCGTGCACGCCATGGCCGCCGAAACGCCCACCTTCGGCGCCGGCGGGCGGGTCCGCGGTGCGGTGACCGGCCCGGCGGTGACGTCCTTTTTCCCCGGCCTCGGTTGCGGCCGTCCGGGACCGGTGCCCGGATCGGCGCCCGGACCCACGGCAACGGCACTGGTGGCGGGCGCTGCCGCTGGGCTGTCCGAGGTGGCGGCCACCGGCACGCCCACCGGTGGGCCGGAAGGCGCCGGGCCCGGCGTCGCCGCACCGGCCGGAGCGGGTTGACCCGTCAGCCGGTCGTTCAGGCCGATGCCCGCGAACGTGCCGCAGACGATGACCGCGCACGCCGTGGCGATCACCCGGGCGATCGATGCGCGGTACCTCGACTGGCCGGGGCCGAACAGGGCGATGAGGCCGAGGGCGACGATCACGATGTTGGCGACGAAGACCACATCGCTGCTGGCCAGGGTGGCTACCTGAGCGATGTTCGCGAACAGGCCGAGCAGTTGCGGAATCGCCGTCGCGCCCGCGGCCGCGGCCACCACGCCGGCGATGGCGGTGCTCGCCGGTGCGGTCGCGGCCCGGCCGGACCGCTGAGGGTTCCGCGGCGCGCTGTCCTCAGCGTCGTCGGTGACCTCCGGTGCCCTTCTCACGATGCGCACGTCCTCTCAGCGGTGCCGTCGCACCGCGGTCACGGCCCGGCGAGCCGGCGCGGACGGTCGTCGGCGGAAGGGGCCACCAGGTAGTACGTCCGAACCGCCCATCCGGTCGAAGATCACCCGGATTACCCACCCGCCAATGCGTACCGGATCGGTCTGGACACAGTCGGTAGGGGAGGTTCAGGATCGAGGTATGCCAGTGCATGAGTCCGACGCCGGGCGGACGACCCGGCGCGCGTTCCTGTCCGCGTCCGCCGTGTCGGCTGCCGCGGCGGGTCCCCTGGTCACCGGTGAGTCGGCAGCCGCGGCACCCTCGGCACGGGGCAAAGATCCGGGCCCCGGCCGGCGGAGCACCCGGCAGCTGCCGGACCGGCAGCTGCGAACGATGCTCGCCGAGGTGGACCAGGACCGGATCGAGGCGACCGTGCGTCGGCTCGCCGCGTTCGGCACCCGGCACACACTGTCCAGTCAAGACGATCCGGTACGCGGCATCGGTGCGGCCCGCGACTGGATCCACGAACAACTGCGCGGCTACGCGGCCATGTCCGGCGGCCGGATGACCGTCGAGTCGCAGTCGTACGTGCAGCAACCGGCTCCCCGTATCCCGGTCGCCACCCGGATCACCAACGTGGTCGCCACCCTGCGCGGCGACGTCGCCCCGAATCGGGCGTACGTGGTCACCGGCCACTACGACTCCCGGGTGACCGATGTGATGAACGCGACCGGCGATGCGCCCGGGGCCGACGACGACGCGTCCGGGGTGGCGGCGCTGATGGAACTGGCCCGGGTGATGGCGACCCGACCCAGCGAGGCCACCATCGTGTTCGCCGCGGTCGCCGGCGAGGAGCAGGGCCTGTACGGGTCCACGTACCTCGCCGGGCAGCTCAAGGCCGCCGGCGTCGACGTGCAGGGCATGTTCAGCAACGACATCATCGGCAGCAGCACCGCTGACGACGGCACCCGGGACCCGCGCCGGGTGCGGCTGTTCGTCGAGGGGGTGCCGACCGCCGAGACGCCGGCGCAGGCGGGGGTGCGGCAGTCCATCGGTGGCGAGAACGACTCGTCGTCGCGGCAGCTGGCCCGCTTCGTGCTGGACGTGGCGCAGAACAGGTCCACCGGGATGTCGGTGTGGATGATCTACCGCCGCGACCGGTTCCTGCGCGGCAGCGACCACATCCCGTTCCTGCGCGAGGGCTACCCGGCGGGCCGGTTCACCGAGCCGCACGAGGACTTCGCGCACCAGCATCAGGACGTCCGGGTGGAGAACGGCAAGCAGTACGGCGACCTGCCCGAGTTCTGCGACTTCGGCTACCTCACCCGGGTGACCCGGGTGAACGGGGCGGCGCTCTGGTCGCTGGCCCAGGGCCCCGGTACGCCCAAGAACGTCACCGTGGCGACGACCGCGCTGACAAACGACACCACCCTGCGCTGGCAGCGCGGCACCGAACCGGACCTGGCCGGCTACGAGGTGCTCTGGCGCGACACCACCGAGCCTGACTGGACCCACGTGATCGGCGTCGGCGACGTGGTGCAGGCCACTGTCGACCTGTCGAAGGACAACGTGCAGTTCGGCGTCCGGGCGGTCGACCGGACCGGTCACCGCAGCCCCGCCGCGTCCCCGCTGCCGGGCGCCTGAGCCGCGGCGACACGCCCCG
>DASVVF010000271.1:0-3410 GCA_036386695.1 Catenuloplanes sp.
TGCTCGGCGTGGTCGACTACGCGCACAAGCCCGACGCCGTCGTCGCCGCCCTGGCCGCCCTGCGCGGGTTGGCCGGCGAGCGCGGCGGTCGGCTGCTGTGCGTCATCGGCGCCGGCGGTGACCGGGACCGGGGCAAGCGCCCGCTGATGGGCGCGGCCGCCGCGGGTGGCGCCGACGTGGTGGTGGTGACCGACGACAACCCGCGCACCGAGGACCCCGGCGAGATCCGGGCCGAGGTCCGCCGGGGGGCGCAGCGGGTCGGTGCCGCCGCCACGGTGCTTGAGGTGGCCGGCCGGCGGCGCGCCATCGATGAGGCGGTCGGGTTGGCCCGGCCGGGCGACGTGGTCGCCGTGTTGGGCAAGGGACACGAACGGGGGCAGGAGGTCGACGGTGTGGTGCAGCCGTTCGACGACCGGATCGAACTGGCCGAGGCGCTGACCATCCGCGCCGAGGCGGAAGGGAGCGCCCCATGATCCCGCTGACCCTCGCCGAGGTCGCCGGGGCGACCGGCGGTCGCCTGGTCCATGCCGACCCGGGGGCCATCGTGACCGGCCCGGTCGAGTTCGACTCCCGCCGGCTCGCCCCGGGCGGGCTGTTCGTCGCGATCGCCGGCGCGCACGTCGACGGCCACGAGTTCGCCCCCGCCGCCGTGGCCGGCGGCGCCGTCGGCGTACTGGGTAGCCGGGACACCGGTCAGCCGGGGGTGCTGGTCGGTGATCCGCTCGAGGCGCTGGCCCGGCTGGCCCGGGCCGTGGTGGACCGGCTGCCGGCGCTCACCGTGGTCGGGCTGACCGGCTCGTCGGGTAAGACCAGCACCAAGGACATGGTGGCGCAACTGGCCGCCCGGGTGGGGCCCACGGTGGCACCGGCCGGCTCGTTCAACAACGAGCTGGGTCACCCGTACACCGTGTTGCGGGCCGACCCGGCCACCCGCTTCCTGATCCTGGAGCTGGGGGCGCGCGGGCCCGGGCACATCAGCCACCTGTGCGCGGTGGCGCCACCGCGTATCGGGGTGGTGCTCAACGTCGGCTCCGCCCACCTCGGCGAGTTCGGCTCGGTGGCGGCGATCGCCGCGGCCAAGGCGGAGCTGCCGGCGGCGTTGCCGGCGGACGGGGTGGCCGTGCTCAACGCCGACGACCCGCTGGTGCTCGCGATGGCGGGGCGGACCCGGGCCCGGGTGGTGCTGGTCGGGGAGTCCCCCGAGGCGACCGTCCGGGCGGTGGACGTCACCCTGGACGGCCGGGGCCGGGCTTCCTACACCCTGGTCGGCCCCGCCGGCCGGGAGCCGGTGCGGCTGGCGGTGACCGGCCGGCACCAGGTCGGCAACAGTCTGGCGGCGGCGGCGGTGGCGCTGGAACTGGGCCTGCCCGCCGACGAGTTGCCGGCGGCGCTGGGCGCGCTACGGTTGGCGTCCGCCCGGCGGATGGACGTGTTCGACCGGCCGGACGGCGTGACGGTCATCGACGACTCGTACAACGCGAACCCGGCCTCGGCGGCGGCCGCGCTGCACGCCCTGGCCGCCGCGGGGCGGGGGCGGCGCACGGTCGCGGTGCTGGGGTACATGGCCGAGTTGGGTCCGTTCGAGCGCGAGGGGCACGAGCAGGTCGGTCGGCTCGCCGCCGAGCTGGGGGTGGACCGGTTGATCGTGGTGGGGGAGCAGGCCGGACCGATCCACCGGGCCGCCGCCGCGAGCGCCGGCTGGGGCGGCGCGTCCACCCTGGTCGATGACCAGCCGGCGGCCATCGCCCGACTGGGGGCCGAGTTGCGCACCGGCGACGTGGTGCTGGTCAAGGGTTCTCGGTACCGGACCTGGGAGGTGGTCGACGCGTTGCGCGACGGGTTGCCCACCGGCGTTGGGCCCGTGTCGGAAGGGGTGGGTGCGTGAGAGCCGTCATCGTCGCCGCGGCGGTCGCGTTTCTGGTGTCGCTGTTCGGCACGCCGGTCGCGATCAAGGTGTTCACCGCGCTCAAGGCCGGGCAGCCCATCCGCGCCGTCGGCCCGGCCACCCACCAGGGCAAGAAGGGCACCCCCACCATGGGCGGGGTGGCGTTCATCGTTGCCACCGTGGTCGCCTACGTCGCCGGCCACCTCGCCCTGACCACCCTGCCGAAGCAGCAGATCGCCCAGGTCGGCCCGACGATCACAGCGCTGGTCCTGCTGGGGCTGTTCGTGTTCTGCGGCGCGGTCGGTTTCCTCGACGACTACCTCAAGGTGCGCAAGCGCAACAGTTCCGGGCTCAGCGCCCGGGGTAAGCTGCTCGGCCAGCTGCTGGTCGGCACCGCTTTCGGCGTCGTGGCGCTGTACTTCCCGAGCACGATGGTCGATCGATCCGGCAGCCGGACGAACGCGGAGACCGTGGCCAGCACGACCATTTCGTTCATCCGGGATATCGGCTGGCTCGACGTCGGCAAGGTGGGGTCGGTCCTCATCTTCGTGTTCGTCATCATGTCGATGTCGAACGGCGTCAATTTGACGGACGGCCTGGACGGGCTGGCCACCGGGGCCTCGGTCATGGTGCTGGGGGCGTACTCGCTGATCGCTTTCTGGCAGTACCGTCATTGGTGCGCGGACCCCAGTTACACGGTGGATTATTGTTACCGCGTGCGCGATCCATTGGACGTCGCGCTCATCGCGGCTGCCGCGGCCGGGGCATGTGTGGGATTCCTGTGGTGGAACACGTCGCCGGCGCGGATCTTCATGGGCGACACCGGCGCGTTGGGCCTTGGCGGTCTGATCGGCGGGCTCGCCATGGCCACCCGCACGACGCTTCTATCGGTCATTGTCGGTGGCCTTTTCGTCATTATCACGATGTCCGTGGTGATCCAGATCATCTCGTTCAAAACCACCGGTAAGCGGGTGTTCCGGATGTCGCCACTGCAGCACCACTTCGAGCTTGCCGGGTGGAGTGAAGTCAACATCGTGGTGCGCTTCTGGATCATTGCCGGCCTGGGCGTGGCGATCGGCCTCGGGCTGTTCTACAGTGAGTTTTTATCGGCAATGAGCTGATGATTGGCTGGCGCAAGTTCAGTCGTACCGGCCAGTTGCTGCGCTGTTGGAGCCGGTATGGGCAATCCGGCGCTGTCGGCGAAAGCCGTGGCTCGTGTCCGTGCGGGAGCACGCTGACCGCAGAAATCGTAGAGCAGTAACCATGTTGGTGCTATGGAGCGCAACCCCAATGGCTGATCAGATTCGTTCTGACACCCAGCCACCGCGCTTGGGGACAAAGGTGTCCACGCAGATCCGGTAAGTTACCGTAACCCGCGCCGCTAAGCCGGTCAATCGATCTTAGGCGCCTCCGGCACGCGTTCTTTCAGCTCACTCGGGAACTGATATAACGGCAAGAGATCAACTTTACCGGATGCCGTCACGTTGGTCGACAGGCCTGTGATGCACGTCTCCATGGGAGGTGT
>DASVVF010000272.1:0-1838 GCA_036386695.1 Catenuloplanes sp.
CGCCCCGCCGGCGCTGAGCGCGTCGCGGACCCGTTGCTCGGTGGCGTCGTCGAAGGCGCCGGCCCGCACCGAGACGTTGCCCGCGCCGACCTGGTTGACCACCGCCCGGTCGACGCCGGCCGTGGCGGCGGCGGCCCGCACGGTGTCCACCGACAGCGGTTGGCTGCTCGCGTACTCGACCATCCGGCCGCCGGTGAACTCCACGCCGAGGTTGACGCCGCGCAGCGCGACCCCGCCCAGGGCCAGCAGGACCGCGGCCGTCGACACCGCCAACCAGAGCCGCCGGCGGCCCATCAGGTCGGGGCCGCGACGTTCGATCGTCCGGCGGACCCAGCCGGCGTGGGCCAGCCCACTCCACCGTGGCCGGGCCACCAGCCAACGCCGACGCAGCAGCGCCTCAGCCGCGACCCGGGTGAGCACCAGGGCGGTGAACATCGAGGCCAGCACCCCGATGGCCAGCGTGACGCCGAAACCCTGGACCGGGCCGGAGGCCAGGAAGAACAGCAGGGCGGCGGCCAGCAGGGTGGTCACGTTCGAGTCGACGATGGCCGACCAGGCGTGGGTGAAGCCGCCGCGGATGGCACTGCGCAGGGTGTGTTTCACCGCGTACTCCTCCCTGGCCCGCTCGAAGACCAGCACGTTGGCGTCGACGGCCATCCCGATCGCCAGCACGAACCCGGCCAGACCGGGCAGGGTGAGGGTGGCGCCGATGGCCAGCAGGGCCGCGTACGAGATCAGGCCGTACGCGGTGAGGGCCACCGCGGCCAGCGCGCCGACGAGGCGGTACACCGCCACGATGAACGCGATGGTGGCGAGCATCCCGATGACGGCGGCCTGCGCCGACGCGGTGATCGCCGCCTGGCCGAGGGTGGGGCCCACCACCTGCTGTTGGATGATCTCCACCGGGACCGGCAGGGCGCCGGCCCGGATCAGCAGGGCCAGCTCGCGCGCCTCTTCGGCGGTGAACGAGCCGGTGATCCGCATGGAATCGCCGGTGAACCCGACATCGCAGGCGGCCTCCGGGCTGACCTGGGGTGAGGTGATCACCCGGTTGTCGAGCAGGATGGCGACCCGGCGGGCCGGGTCGCCGACCGGGGCGCAGGCGGCCTCGGCGGTCAGCCGGCGCCAACTCTGCGCCCCGGCGCCGGCGAAGTCGACGTCGACCTGCCAGCCACCGAGCTGTTCCGTGCCCGCCCGCGCCCCGTCGATCTGCTGACCGGAGAGGGCGACCGGACCCAGCCGCAGGGTGTTGCCGCGTTCGTCGGGCACGACGAGTTCGTCGCCGGGCGGCGGCGTCGCTGCGGGGGCGCTGGCGGCCGGTCCGCGCACCGGGCGGAAGCTCAGTTGGGCGGTGCGGCCGATGACCTCGGCCGCCTGGCGGGGCTCGGTGACGCCGGGCAGTTCGACGATGATCCGCCGCTCGCCGGAGCGGACCAGGGTGGGTTCGGCCACGCCGAGTTCGTCGACCCGCCGGCGCAGCACCTCCATCGCCTGGTCGGTGGTGGTGGCGTTGGCCTTGCTCTGTTCGCCATCCCGGGTTTCCAACACGATCTGGGTTCCGCCGCGCAGGTCCAGCCCGAGCCGCGCCGGCCGGGTGGCGACGAGCCACCCGGATACGACGAGCACGACAAGGGCGAGAAATGCGCGCACGGCAGTAGCGCGCGTCACAATGGGTTTTCTCCTCGGGCAGGGTGGCGCGCTCGACCGCGCGCCGGGATCAGGACGGGGCGTCTACCGCACGCCGTCCCGGGGGACCCCGGCCCTGATACGTCTCCCGGCGCGCCTGCGCCCGGTGCCCGTCGACGTCCTGCCGCTGCTGCCACCACGCGGCGATGCCG
>DASVVF010000273.1:0-1873 GCA_036386695.1 Catenuloplanes sp.
CGTCGACGGTGCCCACCGCCCTGCCCACGGCGCTGCCAACCGCCCTGCCGACCGCGCTACCCACGGCCCTGCCGCCCGGGCTGCCGAACGTCCGGACCGTGTCGGTGGAGTACGAGGTCACCGGCGAGGGCCCGGCCGACATCATCTATCTGGAGCGCACCGGGACGGCACCGAAACGGCTGCGCGCCCAGAAGCTGCCCTGGCGGGTGAAGTTCACCATGGAACAGGCCATCATCGCCTCGGTGATCGCCGGCCGGAGCGGCACCAGCACCGGCGAACTGACCTGTCGCATCCTCGTCGACGGCGACGAGGTGGCCAAGCGGTCCGCCGAGGGCAGTTTCGCCATCGCCCCGTGCTCAAAGCGGATCATCGAATGACCCGGTAGCCCACGGCCGCGCAGCGCCTAGGCTGGCGGGGTGACGACGCCGACCTCGATCGACCCCCTGGTCCGCCGCATGCGTCCGTTCGGCACGACCATCTTCGCGGAGATGTCCGCGCTCGCCGCCCGCACCGGCGCGGTGAACCTCGGGCAGGGCTTCCCGGACACCGACGGCCCACCGGAGATGATCGCCGCCGCGGCCCGGGCCGTGCGCGAGGGGCACAACCAGTACCCGCCGGGGCCGGGCATTCCCGCGTTACGGTCGGCGATCGCGGCCCAGCAGCGGCGCTTCTGGGGGCTGGACTACAACCCGGACGCAGAGGTGCTGGTCACCGCCGGTGCCACCGAAGCCATCGCGGCGACCATCCTGGCGCTCTGTGAACCCGGCGACGAGGTGGTGTGCTTCGAGCCGTACTACGACTCGTACGCCGCCTCGATCGCCCTGGCCGGCGCGGTCCGCCGGCCGGTCACGCTGCGTCCGGCCGGCGGCGGTCGGTACGCCTTCGACCGGGACGCGCTGCGCGCCGCGTTCGGCCCGCGCACGCGACTGGTGCTGCTCAACTCGCCGCACAACCCGACCGGCAAGGTCTTCACCGGACCGGAACTGGCGGCGATCGCCGAGCTGTGCCAGGAATTCGATGTGTACGCGGTTACCGACGAGGTGTACGAGCATCTGGTCTTCACCGACGCCGCGTCGGAACACCAGCCGCTCGCCAGTCTGCCCGGCATGCGGGAACGCACGGTGCGCATCTCGTCGGCCGGCAAGACGTTCTCCTGTACCGGTTGGAAGGTCGGCTGGGCCAGCGGTCCCGCCGCGCTGATCTCCGCCGTCCTGCGGGTGAAGCAGTTCCTGACCTTCGTCAACGCCGCACCCCTGCAACCCGCCGTCGCCGTCGCGCTGGAGCTGCCGGACGGCTACTTCCGCGACTTCCGGGCGAGCCTGCAGGCCCGTCGGGACCAGTTGGTCGCCGGGCTCACCGACGCCGGCTTCGCGGTGCTGCCCTCCGAGGGCACCTACTTCGTCACCACCGACATCACCCCGCTGGGTGGCGTGGACGGCGTCGACTTCTGCCGCACGCTGCCGGAGCGCTGCGGCGTCGTGGCGGTACCCACCCAGGTCTTCTACGACGACCCCGGGGCCGGTCGACAACTGGTGCGGTTCGCCTTCTGCAAGCGCCCCGAGGTGATCGACGAAGCCGTCCGCCGCCTGCGCGCAATGGCCTGATCCCGGTCCGCCCTCGCCGCATCCCCCCGGCCCAACCGCCCCGCCGCTTTCCGTTCCTACCGGAACTGTTGTGCCCGCCTGCCTTTGCTCTGCTTCCTTATAGGAAGCGCCCACCGTCCGATATCCGGACGCGAGGTGTTTCCTATAAGGAAGCAGAGCAAAGGCTTGCGCGATCACACCCAGCCGGCGAGAGCTCACCCCTGCACCGGGGCACATCAGGACATGCCAGGCACGAGCCGGGCAGGCACCAGCCAGGCAGGCAGGCAGAC
>DASVVF010000274.1:0-24490 GCA_036386695.1 Catenuloplanes sp.
GCCATCACCGCCACGGCGCCGGCGTCCTCGGCGATTTTGGCCTGATCCGGCGTGACCACGTCCATGATCACGCCACCCTTCAGCATCTCGGCCATGCCGCGCTTCACCCGCGCGGTGCCGGTGACCGGGGCGACGGTGGGCGACGTGGGCTGCTGACTGATCTCGGACACGGTGGCTGCGCTCCTCAAAGCGGGGTTGATGGGCTCATCGTACGCGCGGTCCCGGAGCACATCCGATGGCCAATCAACCCAGTGGTGGCCTGCTCCACCACCACCCTCCACCACCACCGAGGCCCGCCGAGGATCAGCGCGGGTCGAGGACCGCCACCGCGCCCTGCCGGGGCTCGACCCGCACCGGCAGCGTCGGCTCGACGATGTCGAAGTACTGCGGTTGCGGATAGCCCCGGGACAGTCGAAGGGCCCGCACCAGCGGTCGCCGACGGGCGGTCAACGCGTCGCGGACCAGGTCGGTGTGCACCTGCCGGGCCAACGCCACCCGCCGGCTGGTGGCCACCAGCGCCTCACCGGCCGGATCCGGTTGGTGCACCGGCAACCCGCGCAGTTGCCGGGTGAGGTCGTTCTCGGCGGCCTCGCGCTCCTCGGGCAGCGCGTCGAGGGCGATCCGCGCCGCGGCGTACAACTCCACCGCGCCCCGGTCCTCGGCGAGCACGGCGGCCGCCGCCGCGCGGCGCATGAGGTGCGCGTCCAGCGCCTTGGCCGCCGATTCGACCCGGGCATGCAGCCGGTCGACCCGCTTGGCCGTCCAGGCGAGATACGTCGACACCAGCGCCACCACGGCGACCACGCCCACGACCCACCACATGCCGGCATCGTAGTGCCGCAGGGGGCGAAACGGTCGCCCCGCTCAGCGTGGCTCGGCCCACTCCGCGTCGAAGACCCGTCCGTCGGTTGCCTCGATCGCCGTGGTGTAGACCTCCAGCACCCGCTGGGCGACGGTCGGCCAGTCGAACGCGGCGACCGCCGCGCCGGCGCGCGCGGACAATTCCCGGCGGCGCTGTTCGTCGTCGAGCAGCCGCGCCAGGGCGGTCCGCAGCCCGGTCGCGTCACCGGTCGGGAACAACTCGCCGGCCCGACCCCCGTCGAGCACCCGCCGGAACGCGTCCAGGTCGCTGGCCAGCACCGGAGCACCGGCGGCCATCGCCTCGGTGAGGATCATGCCGAACGACTCGCCCCCGGTGTTCGGGGCGACGTAGACGTGCACACTGCGCAGCATCCGGGCCTTGTCGGTCTCCGACACCAGCCCGAGGAAGGTGACCCGGTCGTGCAGCCCGGGCGGGATGTCGTCGTACAGGTCGGCCGGGTCACCCGGGCCGGCGACCAGCAGCCGCAGTCCGGGGCGGGTCGGCGCCAACGCCACGAACGCCTCCCGCAGGAGGGTGAAGCCCTTACGCGATTCGGTGAAGCGGCCGAGGAAGCCGATGGTGCCGCCGTGGCCCGGGGCGCATTCGCCCGGCCAGCCGGGCAACGGCTCGGCGTCGGCGAACTTGGCCACCGCCACCCCGTTGGGGATCTCCACCGCCCCGCCGTCGAGGTGTTCGACCTGCACCTTTCGGGCCAACGCGCTGACCGCGATGCGCGCCGTGATGCGCTCCAGGACGATCTGCAACATCCCCTGTGCCGCGGCCAGCGCCCGGGACCGGGTGATCGCGGTGTGGAAGGTGGCCACCACCGGCCCGCGGGCCGACAGCACGGCCAGCAACGACAGGCTTAGGGTCAACGGCTCGTGCACGTGCAGCACGTCGAAGGCGCCACGGGCCAGCCACCGCCGGACCCGGGCGGTGGAGACCGGCCCGAAGGCGATCCGGGCCACCGACCCGTTGTACGGCAACGGCACCGCACGGCCGGCGGGCACCACGTACGCGGGCAGTGGGGCGTCCTCGTCGGCCGGCGCCAGCACGCTCACGTGGTGACCGAGGTGGATCAGGGCCTCGGCCAGGTCCATCACGTGGTTCTGCACCCCACCGGGCACGTCGAACGAGTACGGGCAGACGATCCCGATCCGCACGGCGCCCTGCCTTCTCACGTCCGGCCGCGCCGGGCCGCTGGTGACCCGGCCGCTGGTGACCCGGCCGCTGGTGACCCGACCGGGTCGTCGAGCCAGAGCCGCTGCAGCATGTGCCAGTCCTGCGGGTGCCGGGCGATGCCGGCCGCCAGCGAATCGGCGACCTGCTGGGTCAGCGCCCGGGCCCGCTCGTTGAGCGAGCCGGAGTCCGGCCCGGGCACCGGCAGCGGGCCACGCAGCGCCGCGCACGCCGCGTCCGGCTCGAACCACATGTCAGCGGTGTACAGCGGAGCACCGGTACGCAGGGCCAGCAACGCCGGGCCGGGCGGCATCCGGGTACGGCCGCCGAAGAACTGAACCTCGACCCCGCGGGCCGACAGGTCACGGTCGGCCAGCAGGGGCACCACGTACCCGTCGCCGATCCGTTCGGCGAGCACATCGAACGGTGGCCGTTCGCCACCGGTCAGCGGAAGGATCTCCATCCCGAGGGCCTCCCGGAACGCCACGAACCGGCGGTAGACCCCCTCCGGCTTGAGCCGTTCGGCCACCGTGACCAACGGCCAGCCGGTCGCGGCCACCCACGCGCCGGCGGCGTCCCAGTTGCCGGCGTGCGGCAACGCGACCACCGCGCCGCGTCCGGCCGCCACGTCGGCGGCCAGCAGCTCGGCGCCCGCCAGCCGGAACCCGCGCAGAATCTGCTCGCGGGACAACGACGGCAGCCGGAACGCCTCCAGCCAGTACCGCGCGTAGGAGCGCAGCCCCCGGCGTACCAGGGCGTCGAACTCGGCCGGCGGCAGGTCCGGCCCGACCACCCGGCGCAGGTTGCCGGCCAGCCGCGCGGTCCCCCGGCCACCGGCCCGGAAGGCCCGGTCCGCGCCGGCCCGGAAGACCGCCGACGCGACCGGTTGCGGAAGCGCGCGGATCAACCGCCAACCCGCGGCGTAGCCCCCCTCGACCAGGCGTTCCCGGTTCACCGGAGTCCCCCGCCGTCACCGGCGCCCGGCGCACCCGGCGGCCGGCTGTCACCGACGGCGCCGGCCCGCCCGCCCCCAGCGGGCCCCCCGGTGGTCGCCGCCCTGTCCTGCCGGTAGACGTGCACGATCCGCTGCCCGGCGGTGAACAGCGACAGGGCGGCGAGAATCCACAGCGCGGCCGGCAGCCCCCAGTCCCAGTCGCTGTTGATCCCGCTGATGAAGCCGCCGACGCCCACGATCACCAGCCGTTCGGTGCGCTCCGCGATCCCCACGTCGGCGGTCATGCCCAGACCTTCCGCCCGGGCCTTGACGTAGGACACGGTCTGGCCGGCGACCAGGCAGATCAGTCCGGCGGCGGCGCCGGCCAGGTCGCCCTGACTGGCCAGCCAGAAGGTCACCGCGCCGAACACCGCCCCGTCGGCGATGCGGTCCATCGTCGAGTCCAGCAGGGCGCCGAACCGGCTGGCGCCACCGCGCATCCGCGCCATCGTGCCGTCGAGCATGTCGGTCAGCGCCGACAGGGTGACGATCACCAGTCCGGCGATCAGGTGCCCCCGGGCGCCGAACCCCAGCGCGCCCACCAGGACGCCGGTCACCCCCGCGAGGGTCACCGCGTTGGGTGACACCCCGAGACGCAGCAGGGTACGCGCGATCGGGTTGACGACGGTGGCCAGCACGGCCCGGGCCGACACGCTGAAGATCTTTGCCATGGCCGTCCCACCATAACGGCGTACGGTGTCCCGCGGTACGCCCGTCCCCGCCGTGGCGGGCGGGTCACATGGGGCGACGGGGTTGTGAACAGACAGTCGCGGGTGTGGGATCGCATAAGCGACGTTGGTCCCCCCTGCCGGGTGTCCGGCATCACCCGTACCCGACCGGCTCCACCGGGGCGGCCGCTGACCTGGGGGGTCCGGCAAGGCACGTCAGTCACCCGCGGCGGCGCACGGCCGCCGCGGACCACCACCGACGACCGCGCAGGAGGTGCGCCGATGGCGCAGAAGAATCACGAGAAGGGGCTCACCGGTGCCACTCCGGTGGTGACCGAGCCCCGCAGGGTTCGCAACGTGGTGCTCGTCGGGCACTCCGGTGCGGGGAAGACGACGCTGGTCGAGGCGCTGCTGGCGGCCACCGGCACGATCCCCCGCACGGGTTCGGTGGTCGAGGGCACCACGGTGTGCGACCACGACCCCGCGGCGGTACGCCAGCAGCGCTCGGTGACCCTGGCCTGCGCGCCGCTGGTGCACGGGGACGTGAAGGTGAACCTGCTCGACAGCCCGGGGTACGCGGACTTCGTCGGCGAACTGCGCGCCGGGCTGCGGGCGGCCGACGCCGCCCTGTTCGTGGTCTCGGCGGTCGACGGGATGGACGCCGCGACGGCGGCGCTGTGGGAGGAGTGCGCCTCCGTCGGCATGCCCCGGGCGGTGGCGGTGACCCGGCTGGACCATCAGCGTGCCGACTTCGACGAGACGGTGGCGTTGTGCCAGCGGGTCTTCGGCGACAACGTCCTGCCGCTCTACCTGCCGATGCACGGCGACGACGGCCATTCGGTGCAGGGGCTGATCGGTCTGATCACCACCCGGGTGCTGGACTACTCGGCGGGTTACCCGCCGGCCGTCGGCGCGCCCGACGCCGAGCACCTGCCGGCCATCAGCGAGGCCCGCAACGAACTCGTCGAGGGGATCATCGCGGAGAGCGAGGACGAGACCCTGATGGACCGGTACCTGGGCGGGGAGGACATCGAACCGCAGGTGCTCATCGACGACCTGGAGAAGGCGGTGGCCCGGGGGCACTTCTACCCGGTCATCCCGGTGTGCGCGGTCACCGGCGTCGGTCTGGACGCGGTGTTGGAGACGCTCACCGCCGGGTTCCCCTCGCCGCTGGAACATGACCTGCCGGTGGTGACCGCCGTCGACGGCACCCCGTTGCCCCCGCTGACCTGCGACCCGGACGGGCCACTGGTGGCCGAGGTGGTCAAGACGACCATCGACCGGCACGTGGGCCGGGTGTCGCTGGTCCGGGTGTTCTCCGGCACACTGCGGCCCGATCAGGTCGTGCACGTCTCCGGCCACGGCCTCGCCGAACGGGGTCACCCCGACCATGACGCCGACGAACGGGTGGCCCACGTCTACTCGCCGCTGGGTGCCGCGCTGCGGGAGGTTCCGGCGTGCGTGGCCGGTGACATCTGCGCGATCACCAAGTCGGGCAGCGCGGAGACCGGTGACACGATCTCCGCCAAGGACGACCCGATGCTGGTCGAGCCGTGGGAGATGCCGGAGCCGCTGCTACCGGTGGCCATCGTGGCCCGCACCCGCTCGGACGAGGACGCCCTGGCCAAGAACCTGGGCCGGTTGGTCACCGGCGACCCCACGATGCGCCTGGAGCGCAACCCGGAGACCCACCAGCTGGTGCTCTGGTGCATGGGCGAGTCGCACGCCGACGTGGTCCTCGACCGGCTGCGCGCCGGTGGGGTGGAGCTGGACACCGTGCCGGTGCGGGTGGCGCTGCGGGAGACCTTCGCCAGCCCGTCGACCGGGCACGGCCGGCACGTCAAGCAGTCCGGTGGCCACGGCCAGTACGCCGTCTGCGACATCGAGGTCCAGCCGTTGCCGCCCGGGTCGGGTTTCGAGTTCGTCGACAGGATCGTGGGCGGGGCGGTGCCGCACAACTACATCCCGTCGGTGGAGAAGGGCCTGCGGGCGCAGATGCAGCGCGGGATCGTCGCCGGGTATCCCGTGGTGGACCTGCGGGTGACCCTGGTCGACGGCAAGGCGCACAGCGTCGACTCCTCCGACGCGGCGTTCCAGACGGCCGGGTCGCTGGCGCTGCGCGACGCCGCCGAGAAGGGCGAGCTGAGCCTGCTGGAGCCGGTCGACGAGGTGACGGTACGGGTCGCCGACTCGCATGTGGGCGCGGTCCTCAGCGACCTGTCCGGCCGGCGGGGTCGGGTGCTGGGCACCGAGGCCGACGGCGGCGAGCGCAGCGTGGTGCGCGCCGAGGTGCCGGCCATCGAGCTGATCCGGTACGCCGTCGAGCTGCGCTCGATGACGTCGGGCTCGGGGGTCTTCACCCGGTCGTTCGTCCGCTACGACCCGATGCCGGCGCAGCTGGCCGACCAGGTGCGCAAGGAGCACGCCAACGCCGGCACCCACTGAACCGCCGGTAGCCGTGGGCCACCGGTGCCGATCGGGCCGCCGGTGCCGATCGGGGCCGGCGGCCGCACCCGGGTGCCGGCGCGCCGAACCCGCCGGGCGGGGACGTGGCCTACCGCTGCCCGTCCGGCGGCCAGGCCGCGGCCAGCAGGTCGCGGGTGTCGGTCAACAGCTGCGGCAGCACCTTGGTGCGCCCCACCACGGTCATGAAGTTCGCGTCGCCACCCCATCGGGGCACCACGTGCTGGTGCAGGTGGGCCGCGATGCCGGCACCGGCGACGGCCCCCTGGTTCATTCCGATGTTGAACCCGTGGGCGTTGCTGACCCGGCGGATGATCCGCATGGCCGTCTGCGTGACGGCGGCCAGCTCGGCGGTCTCGGCGGCGTCCAGGTCGGGGTAGTCGGCGACGTGCCGGTACGGGCAGATCAGCAGGTGGCCGGGGTTGTACGGGTAGAGGTTGAGCACCCCGAAGACGTGCCGGCCCCGGACGAAGACCAGGCTGTCGTCGCCGGTCATCCCCGGCGCCCGGCAGAACGGGCAGCCGGTCGGCTTCGCGTAGCCCTCGGCCGGCTCGTCCTGCCCGGAGATGTAGGTCATGCGGTGCGGCGTCCACAGCCGCTCCAGCTCGTCGGAGACGCCGACGCCGGCCGACCCGTCCGTGCTCACGTCGCCGATTCCGGGGAGGCGGCGGACGGGCCGACGTTGGTGCGCGAGCGCACCACCTCGCTGACGTGGGCGATGGCCTCGTCCAGCGGCACGGCATTGCGCTGGGAGCCGTCGCGGTACCGGAACGAGACCGTGCCGCCGGAGACGTCGTCGTCCCCGGCGATCACCATGAACGGGATCTTCTGCTGCTGGGCGGTGCGGATCTTCTTCTGCATCCGGTCGTCGGAGCTGTCCACCTCGGCCCGCACGCCCTGGCCACGCAGCCGGGACACGAACGCGTCGAGGTACGCCGCGTGGTCGTCGCGGATCGGGATGCCGACCACCTGCACCGGCGCCAGCCAGGCCGGGAACGCCCCGGCGTAGTGCTCGGTCAGCACGCCGAAGAACCGTTCGATCGATCCGAACAGCGCCCGGTGGATCATGACAGGCCGCTCCCGACCCTCCCCCGCCTGGTATTCGAGCTCGAAGCGCTCGGGCAGGTTGAAGTCGACCTGGATGGTCGACATCTGCCAGGTGCGGCCGATGGCGTCCTTGACCTGCACACTGATCTTCGGCCCGTAGAACGCCGCGCCGCCCGGGTCGGGGACCAGGTTCAGCCCGGAGTCGGCGGCGGCCGAGCGCAGCGCCTCGGTGGCGCGCTCCCAGTTCTCCTCGGTGCCGACGGACTTCTCCGGGTTGCGGGTGGACAGTTCCAGGTAGAAGTCGTTTAGGCCGTAGTCGCGCAGCAGGTCCAGCACGAAGGTCAGCAGCGACGTGAGCTCGCCGGCCATCTGCTCGGGCGTGCAGTAGATGTGGGCGTCGTCCTGGGTCATCCCGCGCACCCGGGTCAGCCCGTGCACCACCCCGGACTTCTCGAACCGGTAGACGCTGCCGAACTCGAAGAGCCGCAGCGGCAGCTCCCGGTAGGACCGCCCGCGGGAACGAAAGATCAGGTTGTGGAACGGGCAGTTCATCGGCTTGAGGTAGTAGTTCGCCCCCTCCATCTCCATCGGCGGGTACATGCCGTCGGCGTACCACTGCAGGTGCCCGGAGGTCTCGAACAGCTGCGCCTTGGTGATGTGCGGGGTGTTGACGAAGGAGTAGCCGGCCTCCTCATGGCGCTGGCGTGAGTAGTTCTCCATCTCGCGGCGGATGATCCCGCCCTTGGGGTGGAAGACCGCCAGGCCGGAGCCGATCTCGTCGGGGAAGCTGAACAGGTCGAGGTCCGCGCCGAGCTTGCGGTGGTCGCGGCGGGCGGCCTCCTCAAGCAGCTTGAGGTACGCCTTGAGCGCGTCGCGGGTCGGCCAGGCGGTGCCGTACACCCGCTGCAGTTGGGGGTTCTTCTCGCTGCCGCGCCAGTACGCGGCGGCGGAGCGCATCAGCTTGAACGCGGCGATCAGCCGGGTGGAGGGCAGGTGCGGGCCCCGGCACAGGTCCCCCCAGCACCGCTGCCCGCTCTTGGCGTCGAGGTTGTCGTAGATGGTCAGCTCGCCGCCGCCGACCTCCATCACCTCGGCGGAGTCGACGTCGCCCTTGATGTCGACCAACTCGAGCTTGTACGGCTCGTCGGCGAGTTCGGCCTTGGCGGCGTCCAGCGAGTCGAAGCGCCGGCGCCGGAAGACCTGGCCCGATTTGATGATCTCCTGCATCCGCTTCTCGACCTTGTCGAGGTCGTCGGGGTGGAACGGGCGGGGCATGTCGAAGTCGTAGTAGAAGCCGTTCTCGATCGGGGGGCCGATCCCCAGCCTGGCCTCGGGGAAGAGGTCCTGCACCGCCTGGGCCAGCACGTGCGCGGTGGAGTGCCGCAGCACGTTGAGCCCGTCGGGCTCGTCGAGGGCCACCGGGGTGACCGGGGTGTCGGTCTCCGGGGTCCAGTGGAGGTCGAGCAGCCGCCCCGGTGAGCCGTCGGCGAGCAGTTCGCGGACCACGACGACGGCCCGGGGTCCATGGGCGGGAAGGCCGGCGGCGGCCACCGCGTCGGCCGCCGTCGTCCCGGCCGGGACGACGACCGGGTCGGCCACGGCGGGGGTACGGGGTGCGGACACGGTGCTCTCCTTCGACGGCGGCGATCTCGCAAGCCGCGGCGCGGCGGCCATCCGATGTTATCGGGTACGGATTATCCGGTCTGTGCTCGCCTCGTCGCGCCGGCGATGCCCCCGGCCGGCGGGTCGTCTCGGCGAGGAGATCCGCCGGGACCGCCGGGGGGTCCGCGACGGACCACCCGTCACCTCGGGCGGCATCGATTTCTCGTTATCGAAACGTTACCTGACGATCAACCTCTCGTGGGAGCGCTCCCGCATATCGTTCGGGCAACGCTTTCAGTGATGCCTGTCGATCGGAGGCCCCCCCGTGCGTACCAGTTTCCCGGCTGCCCGCAGCCGTGCCGCCCGCCTCGCTCTGGTCGCCGGGCTGCTCGCCGCCGCCGGCGCGGCCGGCCTGCAGGGTGCTCCCGCCCGGGCCGCCGCCGTGCCCTACCAGGACCCCACCCTGCCGGTGTCGACCCGGGTCACCGACCTGTTGGCCCGGATGACCCTCGACGACAAGATCGGCCAGATGACCCAGGGGGAACGCGCCTCGGTGACCGCGGCCGACGTCACCGGCTACCGGCTCGGCTCGATCCTGTCCGGCGGCGGATCGACACCGCCGGCCAACACCCCCACCGGCTGGGCCGACATGTACGACACATTCCAGCGCGGCGCGCTGGCCACCCCGCTGCAGATCCCGATGATCTACGGTTCGGACGCCGTCCACGGACACAACAACCTCGTCGGCGCCACGATCTTCCCGCACAACATCGGCCTGGGCGCCACCCGCGACCCGGCCCTCGTGCAGCAGATCGGCCGGGCCACCGCCGAGGAGGTCACCGGCTCCGGCGTCGACTGGACCTTCGCCCCGTGCGTCTGCGTGGCCCGCAACGACCGGTGGGGACGCACCTACGAGTCGTTCGGCGAGAAGCCCGAGATCGCCACCTCGATGACCACCATCGTCACCGGCCTGCAGGGCGCCACCCTGGGCGGTCCGGCCTCCGTGCTGGCCACCGCCAAGCACTACCTCGGCGACGGCGGCACGACCGGCGGCGCCGACCAGGGCAACACCCAGGTCTCCGAGGCGGAACTGCGTTCGGTGCACCTGCCGCCGTTCCGGGCCGCCGTCGAGCGCGGTGTCGGGTCCGTGATGATCTCCTACAGCAGCTTCAACGGCCAGAAGCTGCACGGCCACCGGTACCTGATCACCGACGTCCTCAAGGGCGAGCTGGGCTTCACCGGCTTCGTGGTCTCCGACTGGAACGCCATCGACCAGCTCGACGGAGCCACCGGGTTCACCGGCGCCGAGGTGGCCCAGGCGGTCAACGCCGGCATCGACATGGTGATGGTGCCCACCGCCTGGAAGCAGTTCATCGCCCTGCTGCGCGCCGAGGTCCAGGCCGGCCGGGTGCCGATGACCCGTGTCGACGACGCCAACCGGCGGATCCTGACCAAGAAGTTCGAGCTGGGCATGTTCGAGCGACCGCTGGCCGACCGGTCGTACGCCGGCACCATCGGCAGCGCCGCGCACCGGGCCCTGGCCCGCCAGGCGGTGCGCCAGTCGCAGGTGCTGCTGAAGAACGCCGGCAACGTCCTGCCGTTGGCCCGGACCAACAACAAGATCTTCGTCGCCGGCCGGCACGCCGACAACATCGGCCTGCAGAGCGGCGGCTGGACGGTCAGCTGGCAGGGCGCCAGCGGCAACACCACCCCGGGCACCACGATCCTGGCCGGTATCCGCGCCGGGATCGGCGCCGGCAGCACGGTCACCTACAGCGCCAACGGCAGCGGCATCGACAGCAGCTACCGGGCCGCCATCGCGGTGGTCGGCGAGAGCCCGTACGCCGAGGGCGACGGCGACCTGACCGGCGCGATGGGCCTGGGCAGCACCGACCTGCACACCATCAACACATTGCGCGCGGCCGGCGTACCGGTGATCGTGGTGCTGGTCTCCGGCCGGCCGCTGGACGTGGCCGGGCAGCTGCCGAACTGGAACGCCCTGCTGGCCGCCTGGCTGCCCGGCACCGAGGGGGCCGGTGTCGCCGACGTCCTCTTCGGCGGGTACGCCCCGACCGGCAAGCTGCCGATGACCTGGATGCAGTCGGCCGCCCAGCAGCCGATCAACGACGGCGACGGCAAGCCGGCGCTGTTCGGCTACGGCTTCGGGCTCACCTACGGCACCGCCCCGCTGCCGGACACCACGGCGCCGTCGACCCCGGGTCAACCCACCGCGTCGGCGGTGACCTCGACCGGGCTCACGCTGTCCTGGCCCCCGTCGACCGACACCGGCGGCAGCGGGCTCGCCGGCTACGACGTCTACCGGGCGAACGGCGCCACCGACGTGCTGGTCGGCAGCCCCACCGCGGCGACCCTGGCGGTGGGTGGGCTCAGCGCGCGGACCGCGTACCAGTTCACCGTGGTGGCCCGCGACCGGGCCGGCAACCGCTCCCCGGCATCGCCCGCGGTGGCGGTGACCACGGCCCCCGCCGGCGGTGGTACCGGCTCGTGCGAGGTGACCTACCGGCCCGACGACTGGGGTGGCGCCTTCACCGGCAACGTGACCGTGCGCAACACCGGCCCGGCGGCGTGGACGTCGTGGACGCTGAGCTGGACCTTCCCCGGAAACCAGCGGATCAGCCAGGCGTGGAACGCGACGGCGACCCAGACCGGTGCCGCGGTGACGGTGACCAGTGCCGGCTGGAACGGCGCGGTCGCCGCCGGGTCGTCGGCGAGTTTCGGATTCAACGCCAGCTACAGCGGGGCCAACCCGCGACCCACCGCGTTCACCGTGAACGGGACGACCTGCACCACCGGCTGACCGGTTGGCCGTCGCCGGTGGGGGGCGGGGACCCTCCACCGGCGACGGGGCGACGGACACCCAGCGTCACCCCGCGAACGCGCTAGATCACGGAGGTCCACGGCAGTGGGCGAGACTTGCCAGGGGCAGTAGGTTCTTCGCATGGCCACGGTGTTGCTCGTCGAAGACGACCACGTCGTGCGCGGTGCCATGTTGCGGTCGCTCGCCGATCGGGGACACGCGGTCCACGCGGTCGGCACGGCGCTCGACGCACTACGGCGCGTCGCGGCCGAGACCCCCGACCTGGTGGTGCTGGATCTCGGCCTGCCGGATCTCGACGGGGCCGACGCCCTGCGGATGCTGCGCGGGATCACCGACGTGCCGATCATCATCGCCACCGCCCGCGACGACGAACAGGCCATCGTGCGGCTGCTGCGGGCCGGCGCCGACGACTACATGGTCAAGCCGTTCACCGGGGCCCACCTCGACGCCCGGATCACCACGGTGCTGCGCCGGGCCGGACGGGCCAGCCGCACCGCGCAGCCGGCCGTCCACGAGGTCGGCACCCTGCGCGTCGACATCGGCGAGCGCAGCGCCAGCCTGGACGGGGCGCCGTTGGCGCTGACCCGCAAGGAGTTCGACCTACTGGCGTACCTGGCGGCCCGTCCGGGTCGGGTGGTGTCCCGCCGAGAGCTGTTGGAGGAGGTATGGCGACAGCCGTCGGTCGGCGAGGACCAGACGATAGACGTGCACCTGTACTGGCTCCGCCGCAAACTGGGCGAGTCCGCAGCGAAACCTCGCTTCCTGCGCACCGTGCGGGGGGTCGGATTCCGGTTGGTGGCACCCGACTGAGGTTGGCGTTGGCGTACATCACCGCGGCCACCACCACGATCGCGGCCCTCGCCTTCCTCATCCCGCTCGCCCTGGAACTGCGTGAGGACGCCCGGGAACGGGCGCTGGCCGAAGCCGAGCGGCGCAGCGCGCTGGTGGCCGGGGCGCTGACCTCGCGCACCGGGCGCGACGGGCTGCAACGCGCGCTGGAGGCCGCCGGCGGCGCACCGGGCCAGCGGCCCGTCGTACACGGCAACATCGAAGGCGGTACGGACGGCACCCGGGCCCGCTCCGCGGACGTGGCCCGGGCGACCAGCAGCGGTACGCCGATCGTGGCCGACGTGGCCGGCGGCCTGATCCGGCTGGAGCCGGTGCGGGTCGGCAAGGCCACCGGCGTGGTGGAGGTGTTCGTCCCGACCTCGGTGCTGACCGACGGGGTGTCGCGCACCTGGTGGATTCTGCTCGGGGTGGCGATGGCCCTGGTGATCGGCTCCGTGGTGGTGGTGGACCGGTTGGCCGCCAAGGCGGTCGCCTCGGCCAAGAACCTGGTCCGGGCGGCGCTGGCGGTCGGCGACGGCGACCTCGGCGTGCGGATCCAACCCAGCGGGCCGCGCGAGCTCGCCGAGGCCGGCTACGCCTTCAACCGGATGGCCGACCGGTTGGTGACCTCGCGCACCAACGAGCGGGAGCTGGTCGCCGACCTGTCGCACCGGCTGCGCACACCGCTGACGGTGCTGCGGCTGGACGCCGACGCGTTGGACTCCGACGACACGACGATGGGCTCGTTCACCCCCGCCGAACTCGACCGTCGACGCACGATCCGGCGGATCCGCCAGGCGATCGTCACCCTGGAAGGCGAGGTCGACGGGCTGATCAACACCACCCGGCAGGCGGTGGCGGCGCAGGTGGCCGCCCCGGAGGACGGGCTGTGTGACGCCAGCGAGGTGGTCCGCGACCGGATGGTCTTCTGGTCGGCCCTCGCCGGTGATCAGAATCGGCCATACCGGGTGGTCGGCGCGACTCTGCGCATTCCCGTCCCGGTGGCCCGGGCGGAGTTGGCGGCGGCGCTCGACGCCGTCCTGGGCAACGTGTTCCGGTACACGCCGCAGGGCACCGCGTTCGAGGTCGGGGTGTCCCGCCGGGACGGCTGGGTAGCTGTGCGTGTCGATGACGCCGGTCCCGGAATCCCGGACCCGGACCGGGCGCTACGCCGGGGGGCCAGCGACCAGGGCTCCACCGGGCTGGGTCTGGACATCGCCCGGCGGGCCGCCCAGCAGACCGGCGGTTCGGTCAGCATCGATCGGGCGCGCCTCGGCGGGGCCAGCGTCGTCATGTTGCTGGCCGACGCCGAGGTGGCCCCCCGACAGGCCAGCCGCTTCGGTCTGGTGGGGCGGCTGGCCCGCGAACGGGAGCCGGGAAACCGGCGCTGGACCAAGCGCCGATCGGCCGACTCGTGAGCGTCCCCACCTACCGGCTCCGTCGATCATCCGACTACACAGGGTGACAAAATATCGGACCGTGAGCGGCTCGTACGCCTGAGCCACGGCCAGCGCAAGGGTCCGCCGGGACGGTGGGTGTTCAAGTCTTGCTTAGGTCTGTATTAAGGAGATTGGCGGCGCGGCGCAGAACTGGCAATCTCGGACTCGATCCCCATCCGGCTCCCCGGACCGACGCCCGCAGCTCGTCCCACACCCTGGTCCGGTGAGCCCGCGCGCGGTGGAAGGAGGTTCCCCCATAGCTTCCTTCCGCCGCGCGCCCACCACCGGAGGTAGGCGCTTGCCCGCGCATCGACGGACCCCGCGGCCCGAACCGGGTCAGAGCCGGCAGCGGGCGGCCGCCGGCAAACGGCGGGCCGCCGAGGGCGCGCACCGCCAGCTCACCATGATCACCGCCATGCTGGTGCTGGGCGCGGTGCTGCTGGTGACGCCGGCCGTGCTGAACACCGGCTGGGACCCACTGGCCGAACTGCGCGGCGACAACCACACCCGCACCAGCGGGGTGCCGGCCGACGCTCCCGAGCTGGGCCTGGTCTACCAGGACCTGGCCGTTGCCCAGCGCGGCGGACCGTGCGACGGGACGTACCAGCTGGTCACCCCGGAAACCTGCTCACATGGCCCGGATCCCGCACCGCCCGGGTTGGTGGTCGGGCGCGACGTGCCACCGGTGGCTCCGGACACCCCCGCCCCCGCCCCGCTGCGCCGGGAGACCGAGGACGCCCCCCGCGACGCCGAGGTCGTACGCGACGAGGGTGGCGTGACCCCGACGGCCGACGCACCGGCCGTCATTCCGGACCCCGCACCGGGCGACGAGCCGTTCGCGGTGGGTCAGAGCGGGGTGGCCTGCACCGGTGACGGCCGCACCGGCAAGCGCGTCCAGGTGCTGTACCTGCACGAGTTCGGCACGCCCAGCCGGTACACCCAGTATCTGCGGTCGTTCCGGGCGTGGGCCGGCGGCGTGGACGCCGTGTTCGCCGCCAGCGCCGCCGAGACCGGCGGGGTCCGGCGGCTGCGGTACGTCACCACGCCGACCTGCGAGGTCGAGGTGACCGAGGTGCAGGTTCCGGCCGGCGCGCTGGCCACGCTGGAGACGAACATCCAGGCGCTGGGCCGACTCGGCTACAACCGCACCGACCGCAAGTACCTGATTTTCGCGGACGCGAAGGTGTACTGCGGGATCAGCACGTTCGTCGGTGACCGCCGGCCGGGTCGCGGCAACCGCAACAACGGCGGGCCGTCGTACGCCCGCACCGACCCCGGCTGCTGGTCGGCCGCGGTGGCCGCGCACGAGCTCACCCACAGCCTGGGCGGGGTGCTGGACAACGCCCCGCACTCGACCAAGGACGGGCACTGCACCGACGGCTACGACATCATGTGTTACGAGGACAGCTCCCGGAGCCGCCTCAAGGTGGTCTGCGGCGACAAGAACCACCAGCGGCGCCTGGACTGCAACCACGACGACTACTTCCACACCAGGCCGAAGCCCGGCAGTTTCCTGGCCCGGAACTGGAACGTCGCTGACAGTGACTTCCTGCTGCGGGAGGCCCCGGACCGCAGCAAGCCGATCCTGCCGCCGCCGGACCCCGGGCAGTCGGCGGCGCCGCCGGCCGGGCCGGACGCCGGCACCGCACCGGACCCGTCCACCGGCACGCCGGCCCCGGCCGGGGTCGAGCCGAGCACGGCGCCGGATCCCGCCCAGTCGGATCCGGCGGCCCCCGGCCAGCCGGGGGGCACCGAACCGGCGGCCCCGGCCAGCGGCGAACCGACGGCCGCCGACACCGCCGGCCCGACGGCCGGCAGCACACCACCACCCGCCGACCAGCCCCCGGCGCGACCACCCGCCCAACTCGACGGCGCGCCGGCGCCCGGCCCCGAGCTGAAGGTCAGCTCGACCACCAGCACCTCGGCCCGCCTCACCTGGACCGCCGCGAAACGGGGCACCAGATACGCGGTGACCGTGGATGACCAGGTGCTGACCATCACCGAGGCCGCCGCCGCCCGACTGATCGGATTGCGCCCCGGCACCGGCTACCGCCTGGAGATCCGACTCGCCGACCCGGCCGGCACCCGGTACACGGCGCCGGTCACCGCCCGCACGGCACCGGCGGCCCAGCCGGCGCCCGGCACCTGGTTCGTGCTGGCGAACTCGTTGACCAGCAGCGCCGCCGACCTGTACGCGGCGCGCAGCGCGGCCGCCACACCGCTGGTGCTCAACCGCACCGAGAGCGGAGCACAGCAGCTGTGGCTGTTGCGCCCGGCCGGCAACGGCAGCTTCCAGATGGTGTCGAAGGCCAGCGGCAAGTGCGTGATCCCGCTGCGCAGCAATCCGGTGGTCGGCACCCCGCTGGTCCAGGGCACCTGCGCGGAGGGCGCCACCACCCAGAACTGGTGGGTGGAACGCTCCGACCACGGCTTCACCCTGCGGACCGCGCTCGGCAACCTGGTGGTGGGCCTGGGCAACCAGCGGTTCGGCGGATCGCGGGTGCTGGTCCTGCAGGAGCCGGACAGGTCCCGTCAGCAGAGTTGGGCCGCCCTTCCCGCCTGAGCCCGCCCGGGAGTCCCCCCACCCGGGCAGAACCACAGTTGTCGATAACCACATACGAGGTGCACATGACCGAATGGCGTGAGGTCATCTACCAGCCCGACACCCTGGCGCGGTGTCGAGCGGAGCGAGGTGCGGCATGAATGACCAGGTCGACGTGGCCGTCGACGAGGACGAGGACGAGTCCGCCGTCCTCGAACCAACGATCACCCCGCGACGGTTGTTGCGGTGGACGGCGATCGTCGGCACCGCGATCATCGTGATGCTGGCGTGCTGGGACGACCCCGGCCTGGCCCACGGCGGGGTACGGCTGACCGTGCACAACGACGGCCGCGGCGCGGTGTGGGTAGACACCACCTGGCAGGACGGGCACCCGGTCGGCGAGCCGGTCAGCGCGACCCTCTCGGCGCGCGAGCGCGGCGGCGCCACGGTCCGGCCGGTGGCCCTGCGTGGGCTGGCCACCGGAACCGCCCGCTACGACGGCACCCTGGCCAACGGCACCTGGACCGTCACCGTCGACGTGGCGAAGCCGGGTGCCGGCACCTGCACCGCGGTGGTGACCGTCGCCGCCGCCGGCGCTCCGGAGTCGGTGACCTGCGACGACAGCGCCCCGGCCGGCTCGGGCGGTGGGGTGGCGACCGCGCCCGCCACCGACCGGGGCACATCGGGCACCGTGCTGATCACCGCGGCGGCCGTGGTGGGGCTGCTCTTCGCCGGCACGGCGGTGGTGCTGCTGCGCCGCCGCCGCGGCTGAGCCGCCCACGCCCGCCCGCACGACCCGTCAGTCCCCGGCGCCGGGTCAGCCCCCGGCGCCGGGTACAGCGGCCGAACCCGGCACGGCGGCCGAACCCGGCACGGCAGGCGCACCAGGCCCGGCGGTCGAACCCGGCACGGCAACTGGGCCAGCGGCGGCAGCCGGGCCACCGGCGGTGTAGGCGGCGGTGTAGGCGGCGATCTCCGCCGCCAACCTGGCCTTGCCGTCCGCCGACAGGAACGAGGCCCGCACGGCGTTGCCGGCCAGCGCGGCGACCCCGGCGGCGTCCAGCCCGAGCAGGCGGGCCGCCTCGGCGTACTCCTGGTTGAGGGTGGTGCCGAACATCGGCGGGTCGTCGGAGTTGATCGTGACGAGGACCCCGGCGTCGACCAGGATCGGCAGCGGATGCTGGTCGCGGGTCGCCACGGCGCGGGTCCGCAGGTTGGAGGTGGGGCATACCTCCAAGGCGATACCGCGGCTGGCGAGGTGGTCGAGCAGTGCCGGGTCCCCGGCGCTGCTGATGCCGTGTCCGATGCGCTCGGCACCCAGGTCGCGCAGCGCGTCCCAGACCGTGCCGGGACCGGTCGTCTCGCCGGCGTGCGGCACGCTGCGCAGCCCGGCGGCCCGGGCCCGGTCGAAGTACGGCTTGAACTGCGGGCGCGGCACGCCGACCTCGGGGCCACCCAGCCCGAAGCTGACCAGCCCGTCGGGGCGCTCGGTCAGGGCGATCCGCAGGGTTTCCTCGGCGGCGGCGAGTCCCGCCTCACCCGGGATGTCGAAGCACCAGCGCAGTTCGACGCCCAGCTCCGCCGCGGCCCGCACCCGGGCGTCCTCGATCGCCTCGCAGAACGCGCCGGCGGGTATCCCTCGACGCACATGCGAGTACGGCGTGATCGTCAGCTCGGCGTAGCGGACCCGCTGGCGGCCCAACTCGCGGGCCACCTCGTAGGTCAGGAGGCGCACGTCCTCGGCGTCGCGGATCAGGTCGACCACGCTCAGGTAGACCTCGACGAAATGGCCGAAGTCACGGAACTCGAAGTAGTCGGCGAGCTTCGCCGGGTCGGCCGGGACCGGGCTGCGGCCCTCGTGCCGGGCGGCCAGTTCGGCGACGACGTGCGGGGAGGCCGAGCCGACGTGGTGCACGTGCAGCTCAGCCTTGGGCAGCCCGGCGATGAAGGCGGCAAGATCCATCAGACGACACTCTCCTACGGTCGTGCGCCCGTGCGGGCCACGAAGAAGATCCGGCGGAACGGGAACGGAACATGGCCACGGTGGGCCGGGTACGCCCGGGTCAACCGGTCGCCGAGCGCGGCTCGGAAAGCCGCCCACGCCGGCGGGTCACCGGCCAGCGCGGCCCGCACCGGGCGCAGCGCGGTGCCCTCCATCCACCGCAGCACCGGATGCGGCGCTGCCGTCCCGGGCTCGGTCGCCTCGGCCCCGGACGGTCCGGGGGCGGCGTCGACGGGTCCGGTGGCGGGGGCGGTCGGGAGCAGGTGCACGTAGGTACTCTCCCAGGCGTCGACCGCGCAGCCGGCGTCGAGGAGCAGTGTGGCGTAGCCGGCGGCATCGTCGACCGGCTGCTCCCGCAGGACCGGCGCCACCCGTGCGCGCCAGCGCGGTTCGTCGGCCAGCTCGCGCAGCAGCCGGTGCGACGGCGCGGCGAAGTTGCCGGGCAGTTGGCCGGCCAACCACGCGCCGGCGGGCAGTTGGCCGGCCCACCGGGTCAGCAGCGATCGGTGCTCGGGCACCCACTGCAGGGCGGCGTTGGAGATGAGCACGTCGACGTCGGGCTCCGGCCGCCAGTCGCGCAGGTCGGCGGCGTGGAACGCCACCGGGGTGGCCAGCCGGGCGGCCTCCTGGATCATTTCCGGGGAGCTGTCCAGGCCGGTGACCCGGGCGCCCGGCCAGCGCCCGGCCAGCATGGCGGTGAGGTCGCCCGGGCCGCAGCCCAGGTCGACGACCGCCCGGGGGTGTTCGGCGGGCACCCGGGCGAGCAGGTCCAGGAACGGGCGGGAGCGCTCGTCGCCGAAACGTCGGTACGCCGCGGGATCCCACATGGGCGACTCCTTGACGATCATTATAAACCGTACGTACGTCTTGGTTTGAGACTAGGCCCCGGGGCGGATCACCGCAAGACTGCCGGCGAACCGCCACGGCGCTAGGCTGCCGGGGTGGAAAACCGCAGCTTCCCCCGCATGGGCCGCGATGTCGGCGTGATCGGACTCGGCGCGTGGCAACTCGGCGCCGACTGGGGCGACGTCAGCGCCGACGACGCCCTGGCCACCCTCGGCGCCGCCGTCGACCAGGGCGTGACCTTCCTCGACACCGCGGACGTCTACGGCGACGGCCGCAGCGAACAGGTGATCGGACGCTACCTCAAGGAGCACCCCGACCAACGGCTCACCGTGGCCACCAAGATGGGCCGGCGGGCACCGCTGGACCCGGCGCACTACACGTTGGACAACTTCCGGCAGTGGACCGACCGGTCCCGGACCAACCTCGGCGTCGACACCCTGGACCTGGTCCAGCTGCACACCCCGCCCACCCCGGTGTTCAGCAGCGACGAGGTCTACCAGTCGCTGGACACCCTGGTGCAGGAGAAACGCATCGCCGCCTACGGGGTGAGCGTGGAGACCGTCGACGAGGCGCTGGCGGCGGTCAGCCGGCCCGGCGTCGCGAGCGTACAGATCATCCTGAACGCCTTCCGGCACAAGCCGCTGGAACGGGTACTGCCCGCCGCCGCGGCCGCCGGCGTGGGCATCATCGCCCGGGTCCCACTGGCCAGCGGCCTGCTCTCCGGGAAGTACGACGAGCACACCACCTTCGCGGCCGACGACCACCGGCACTACAACCGGCACGGGGAAGCGTTCGACGTCGGCGAGACCTTCTCCGGTGTGGACTTCGCGACCGGTATCCAGGCGGTCCGGCGGCTGGCGCCACTGGTGCCCGAGGGTGCCACGATGGCCCAGTTCGCCCTGCGGTGGATCCTCGACCAGCCCGGCGTCACGGTCGTCATCCCGGGCGCGCGCAACCCCCGGCAGGCCGCGGCCAACGCCGCCGCCGCCAACCTCGCGCCGCTGCCCGAGGAGACGCTGCGTACGGTCCGGGAGATCTATGACGACCTGATCCGCCCGCAGGTGCACGACCGCTGGTGATCCATCCATCCCCGCCTCGTCGAGGCACCCCCGCCTCGTCGGGGCACCCGTGCAAAAGGAGGCACCCCCGGTGACAGGTTGGCTTCCGCTGGCCCTCGGCCTGCTGGCCGTCGTACTGGGCGCGGTCTGGACCCTGCAGGGCCTGGGCTACCTGGCTGGTAGCCCGATGACCGGCGTGACGTTCTGGGCGGTGGTCGGACCGGTGGTGTTCCTCGCCGGGGTGGCCCTGCTGGTCTTCGCGGTGCGGACCCGCGGCAGGAACCGGTCCTGACACGACGCCCGGTGCGCACCCGCGGCACATACTGATCGAGCCCCGCATCCGGCATGGATGCGGGGCTCGACGCCGACCTCCGCCAGGCGGTCGACTGGCCGGTGTCAGCACCGGCCGATTGGTCTCAGAGCGGGCGAACCTGCTCCGCCTGCGGGCCCTTCTGACCCTGGGCGATCTCGAACTCGACCCGCTGGTTCTCTTCCAGGCTGCGGTACCCGCTGCTCTGGATGGCCGAGAAGTGGACGAACACGTCAGCACCCCCGCCATCGACGGTGATGAAGCCGAAGCCCTTGTCTGCGTTGAACCACTTCACGGTTCCTTGCGCCATGCTGAACTCTCCTTCTGAAAATGCCGGCCCACGAAACTATGGCCGATGGCCGTTTTCGAGCAGCGGCGCCTGAGGCGGCCCTTCCAGAAGGACGTCCCACCCGACCGCCTCGCGACGGCCGGACCAGCGAACCACGTACGCAAAAACTGCGCACATACTACCTGACAAACCCCGCCCGTATCTCCCCTTCCCGCCGATCGTTTGTCATGGGCCGAACACGCGGAAGCCCCGTGCGCTGGTCAGCGCCACGGGGCTCCGGGAGTGCGTGCGGTCCTCGCCCGGGTCAGTCCGGCCACTCGCCGGTGACCCGCCGTACCCCGGTCGCCCCACCCCGGTCGACCGCGGCCTTGACGACCGCGAAAATGGCGCCCTGCAACGCCGCCGCGATCAGCACCTCGGTCCAGCCGCGGTCCTCGTCGGTGGCGTTCGGCGCGTCGTCATCGCCCGAGGCGAGCTTCCACACCTGCTTGAAGATGGCGCCGGCGACGGTCCCCGCCGCCACGCCGGCCAGCAGGCCGACCGGCTTGTACGCCAACTTGTTGACGGTCCTGCTCACCGGCGCCTCCTGCGCAGGACGAGCAGCACCACGACCAGGGCAACCCCGGCGGCCGCGGCGGCGGACGCCCACGGCGTCGGGTTGCGCCGCACGCGCACCCCCGCGTCCTGAGCCGACACCAGCGCCGTGTGGGTCTTCTCGGCCGCCTGGCCACGCACCTTCTCGGTCGCCTCCAGGGCCTGACCGCGCACCTTCTCGGTCGCCTCCAGGGCCTGGCCCTTTGCCTGGACCGCCTGGCCGCGCACCTTCTCGGTGGCCTTGACCGCCTGGTCGCGCACCTTCTCGGTGGCCTCGACGGCGGACTGGCGGAGCCGCTGCTTGGTCTGGTCCGCCGACTCCTTCATCCGCGCCTTGACGTCCGCCTTGGCCGCCAGCGCCTGGACCGTCTCGCCCAGGTCCGCCCGGGTCTGCCGGATCTCGTCACGCAGGACGTCCACTTCGGGGGTGCGATCCGCCGCACCGTTGCTCTGACTCATGCCGTCACCTCACCACACTCGACGGCGCCATGCGGCGCCGTCCCGTACCCGCTGACCCGCCGGCTCACGCCCGTCCCCTGTCCTTCACCGCTGCCGTGACCACACCGACATCGGCCTTCACGCTGTCGGCCGCCGCCCTCGGCACCGGCGGGACCGCCTGCTTGACCTGCTTCTTGCCCAGCAGCGCCATCACCCCGGCGGCGATGAACAGCACCACCGCCACGATCAGCGCGGCCACCCAGGCGGGCATCACCAGGGCGAGCAGCAGGATGAAGGTGGCGATGAGCGCGCCGAGCCCGTACAGGGCAAGGGCGCCACCGCCGCCGAACAGTCCCACGCCCACACCAGCGTGCTTACCTTTCTCGGTGAGTTCCGCGCGGGCCAGTGCCAGCTCATCCCGGACCAGCCGGGAAATCTGCTCGCTCGCCCGCTGCACCAGTTCCGAGGTGGAGTGATCGGCGTCCGGACGCGCCGGGCCACCGTTCAGGACATCCGCCATGGCGTCCTCCTTTCCCTGTCGTCCGGCTGTATGCCCCGGCCACCCACCGGTCAATCCTGGGAACGGCCGGCCGGTGCGGCCCCATCCACACCGGCCGGGCCGTCACACCTTGCGGTAACGCGCCTGGATGAGGCAGAACACCCCGAAGGCACCGATTCCCAGCGCCACCACGGTGAGCATGAGCGTGCCGTAGCTCTGCTCGGCCAGCGTGCGCAGGGCGGAGTCCAGCCCGCGTGCCTTGCCGGCGTCGTAGGTGACAGCGGCGATCAGCAGCAGGAACCCGGCGATGGCGTACGCCACCCCCTTGGCCGCGTACCCGGCCATCCCCAGCCGGCTGCTGAGCTGCCGCATCTGCGGGGTCATCTGGCCCATGTTCAGGTGCTTCTCGAAGGCCTTCTTGAGCCCGTAGACGACCAGACCGACACCGATCACGGCGACCAGCAGACCGGCGAACCCGACCAGCAGGCGGCCCCCGGTGGAGGTCATCAGATGCTCACTGGTCTGCTGCTGGCTGGTGGCGCTGCTGGACTGCGCTCCACTGATCACCTTGTACGCGGTCCATGCCAGGTAGAGGTAGACCACCGTGCGCCCGGCCGAGGCGACCCGCTCGAAGACCCGGGTCTTGCCCTGGTCGACCCGGTGGCCGATGGCCGCCTCCAGCGCCTGCCAGATCGCCATCGCGACCAGACCGACGATGATCGCGATGACCAGGAACCGGCCCAGCGGCTTGGCCGCCAGGGTCTGCAGGGCACCGGACTGGTCGCCCTGCTTGCCGGAGCCGCCGAAGGCGATCTGCAACGCCAACCAGGCGAACAACAGGTGCACCACGCCGTAGCCGATGAACCCGGCGCGGGCGAGAGTCTCCAGTAACTTACTGTCGGCGGCGCTGCTCGCCGTGTTGCGCGCTCCATGGGTTATCGACATGGCTGTCAAATGACCGAAGCCGATGATTTCCAAACGTGCTGCTCACACCCCGGACGGCGGTCACCGCCCAGCGCGCACCCGGGATGAGGTGGATCGGGCTACTTGGCGACCCGGATGGCGACCTGGGTGTCGGTGACGCTGTTGAGGCTCACCGAGAGCCCGCCAGCCTGCACCGCCTGCTGACCGACGGTCAGCTGCAACCGCTCCCCGGCCACCTCCACCGTCGCCCGGTCGCCCTCGACGCCGATGAGCTTGGCCTGCACCCCGAGCAGGTCGACGCTGGCGTCCACCCCGCGTTGGAAGGTCACCGTGCAGGCGTCCAGGCCGCAGCTGGTGTCGGTGCCCTCGGCGCCGCAGCCGGCCAGGACGGCCAGCCCCAGCGCCGCGCCGGCGAGCAGGCCGGCGAGCCGACCGCCCCCGCCGGGCCGCAGGACAGGGGCGCGGTGGGAGGTACCGGGTCGCAGGCGCAGGAATCCGCTGGTCACCCCAGCAAGGGTACGGTGCCACCACCACCGCGGCGGCCGACCCGCCGGACCCGCGGTTATGGTGCGGAGATGCCGTTCGACATCAGCCGTGTCCGGTCCGCCTACCCCGCGCTCGTCGAGGGGTACGCCCACTTCGACGGCGCCGCGGGCACCCAGGTCGCCGGCCCGGTGATCGAGGCGATGGCCGCCACCATGGGCGCCGCGGTCGCCAACCGCAGCACCGCCTTCGAGCCCGGCCGACGCGCCGGGCGGGTGGTGGCCGCCGCCCGGCAGGCGGTTGCCGACCTGGTCGGCGGCGTACCGCAGGGGGTGGCCTTCGGGGGCAGCGCCACCGCCCTGACCTACACCGTCGCGGGCGTCCTCGCCGCGACGTGGCGCCCCGGCGACGAGATCGTGCTGTCCCGGCTGGATCACGACGCCAACGTCCGTCCGTGGGTGCAGGCGGCGCGGCGGGCCGGCGTCACCGTCCGGTGGGCGGAGTTCGACCGGGCCACCGGGGAGTTGCCGGCCGGGCAGTTCGCCGACCTGGTCGGCGAACGGACCCGCCTGGTCGCGGTCACG
>DASVVF010000275.1:0-5583 GCA_036386695.1 Catenuloplanes sp.
GTCGGACTCGGACTCCGGGGACTCCGGCGAGTGCTTCCAGGTGTCCAACGCCGGCAACGTCACCGGCTTCGGACCGGCCAACGGACCCAACCTGCTACCACTGGGCGTGGTGACGGTCTTGACCTGCCGACCGTTCCAGGTGATCGTGGTGGCCCGCGTGAAGACCTCCAGATCCCCCGGGGCCGACGTGTCACCCTTCAACCCCAGGGTCGTACCGCTGCCCATGTTCTCCCGCACCAGGTACGGGCCGCGCACCAGCACCGGACCCGACCGGGTCTCCTGCCGCCAGAACGTCGCCGCGACCTCGTCGGTGCCCAGCAGCAGCAGAACCGGGCGGACGCCGCCGGTGACCAGCACCCGCGCCAAACCGGTGTGCCGGTAGTTGAGCCGCAGGTCACCGCGGGCGCTGTCCCAGGTGCTGCGCACGTCGCCGTCGAGCACCGTGACCGTCGGCTCGGCCGGGTAGCGCAGCACCGTCTCACCGTCCTGGCCGTCGCGCCCGTAGAGCAGTGCCACGTCCCGATCACCGATCCGGGCGTGCGTCATGATCTCGGAGGTGGAGTACTGCAACCGCTGCCCGCCCAGCGCGTAGTTCGCCACCAGGATCTTCGAGTCCCGACCGGCGAACGTGATCGCCGTACCGGGCTCCTGCGGCACCGTCGGGTAGACGTCGGCCGGCGCCAGCGGGGTGTCGGCCGGCGCCCCGGCGTTCAGGTCCAGTGCGATCGTGGTGGCGTCGGTCGCCGTCGACGTGGAGTCGGCGTGCCGCAGGGTGTGGAACTGGGTGCGGGTGTCCGGGTTGATCCGGGCGGTGTCCACGATGGCCGGCGACCCGGGCGCCGGGACGGTCAACGCGTCGGTCTTGGCCAGCGGCTCCACGGCCTGGGTGAAGTAGCCGATCCGCTTGGTCTCGTCGTACTTCGCCGTGAGCTGGCGGGACTCGGCGATCGCGGCCCCGTAGTCGTAGGAGGTGTAGACCTGCTGCGGGTCGGGCTGCCAGCCCCAGGAGGTGCCGCCGTAGGACATGTAGAAGCTCTGCTGGGTGGCGCCCACGGCGATGTTCTGCTTGTAGAAGACCTTGGCGAAGTCGGGGCCGGTGAGCTGGCGGCATTTGTCGTACCCGGGTCCGCCCCACGGGTCGAAGGCGCCGCCCTGGAATTCCCCGATGCCGAGCATCTTGCCCGGTGCCCGACCGCCGGGCAGCGGCTCGATCGGTCGCCACTGGGTCGGGTTGGAGCAGTTGAAGCGCTGCGGGTACTGGTCGGGCATGTCGACGTCGAGCGCGCCGATACCGGCGTTGTAGATGTTGTTGTGGTTGCCGACCAGCGGCACCGTGATGCCGTCCGCGCGGGCCTTGGCCTTGAGGTGCTCGATGTACATCCGACCGTCGGTGGACCGGTCGTAGTACTCGTTCTCCACCTGGTAGCTGATGACCGTGCCGGTGCCGTTGGTCAACTGGTGCCGGGCGATGATCGGGTCGATCTGCGAGAGCCACTCGTCGCCGGAGGCCTTGTACTCCGGGTCGTTACTGCGGGCCCGGCCCTTCTCCGTGGTCAGCCAGGCCGGCAGCCCGCCGGAGTCCACCTCGGCGTTGATGTACGGACCCGGCCGGGCGATGACGTACATCCCCAGCTCCTCGGCCATGGTGAACAGCTTCTCCACGTCCCGCACACCGGTGAAGTCGTACACCCCGCGCTTGGGCGAGTGGTACGCCCAGCTGAAGTAGTACGACACCGCGTTGTGCCCGCTGGCCTTGAGCCTGAGCAGGATGTCGCGCCACAGGTCGGGACTGGGCAGCCGGAAGTAGTGGAACTCGCCGGCCCACAGGTAGACCCGCTTGCCGTCGACCATGAAGGAGTACTGGTCGTGGGTCACGGTGCGCGGCACGCCACGGACGAACGGCTCGCCGGGCACCGGTGCGGCGGCGGCCGCGGGCGGTGCGGCGACGGCCACACTCGACGGCGCCGCACCCGGTCGGGTCGCACCGGCCGGGGTGGCGACGGCGACGGTAGTACCGGCGACGGCAGCCACGGTGAGCAGCGCCAGGGCACGTCGGCGCAGGCGCCGTGGGCGTGGGGTGGCCGGGACGGCGGGGGCGGCAGACATGGCAGGACCTTTCGCCGGCGGTCTGGGGGCGACCAGCACGGACGGCGGTCCCGGGCCGGCGTGTGGGGTGGAGTTCGATCCTGTGCGACTTTGACAGGTTTGAATGTGTCGCGTCAACCCCCGCCCGGCGGCCGTCCGCGCGCGGCACGGTCGCCGACCGACGACTCGCCGGGCACCGACCGGAGGGGTACCGGCGGATGCCCGGCGTGCCGAGGTCACCAGGTCACGAGATCAGGGGGTCACCGGATCCACGTACGGACAGGTGGAACGGTATTCCTGGATGGCCGGTCCACTGGGCGCCGGGCAGAGGAACTGCTCGTACCGCACGTCATTGTCGATGAATCGCTTCAGCCAGGAGATGCTGTACTTGGCGATCGTCACGTTCGCCGAGATCGGCGCGGTATGGCTGGCCCCGTTCAGTTCCAGGTACGCCTTGTCCAGGGTGGGCGGCAGGCTCTCGTAGAACGGCTCGGCGTGGGTGCCGACCGCAGCGGTGGTGTCGTTCTCGGCGCCGATCACCAGCGTCGGGACCCGCACGGCCGACCAGTTGGCGTTCTGGTGCCACGGCGTGAGGGGGATGACCGCCTGCAACTGCGGCCTGGTCCGGGCCGCCGCGAGGCTACCGCCGCCGCCCATGGAATGGCCCATCACCCCGAGCCGGTCCGGATCGATCCGGTCCCGCACCGTGCTGCGCTGGACCAGGTAGTCCAGCGCGGCCAGCAGCTGTTCGGCCCGGCTGTCCGGCTGGTCGGTGAGGGAGCGGGTGGCGATGGTGATCACCACGAACCCCTGGGACGCGAGCCGCGGACCGTACCAGGCGATGCTGAACTGGGGACCGTAGTAGCCGGGCGAGATCGCCACCGCACCGAACGTTCCGGCGGCCGTGCTGGTCGGGTAGTAGATCGTGCCGCCGCCGAATCCGGTGGCGCTCGATCTGGGCACGGTGGTCTGCGCGATGGCGAACGGTCCGCGGGCGGCCTCGATGCTGGCGGTGGTCGGCGCGGGTCCCCGCTCGTACGGGTTGGCGGCGGGCGGCGCGGCCAGGGTCACCGCGGCGGCCGGCGGCCCCACGGTGACGGCGCCGGCGAACGCCATCAGGGCGGACAGAATGGTCAACCCGGTGCGCAGCCGGGCCCGGCCGGAGCGCGCGACGCCCGCCCGGTCGTGGTGCGGGGCGCCAGCCGGCGACCCGCCCGAGGGCATGGAGACATGCATGTCAGGGACACTCCTAGCTGGGGGTAGGAAAGCCAGGCCATTGATGCGCCGAAGGGCCTGGGATGGTGGCGGCCGCGCATCCTTTGCCGGCGAATTCCTGATCGATCCCGGCCAGTGTCCCACCCTCGACGGGAATGGTAAAGACAACGGCTCTTGTCGATCTCGTTTCCGCTCGGTCGACATTTGGATAACGGCCCTTACCCAGCGCCGCCCGGGGTAAACCCCCGACCGCCGCCGAACCGACCCGCCCGCCTTGGGGACGCGGCGCGGCCACGACCGGCGCCGACGCACGGCGCTCCGCCAGCGCCGCTGCCGCCAGCCACTCCCGCCCCGGGGCCCCCGCTGGGCCGGCGCGGCAAAGCCGGGCGGGTTTTTTGACGATCGGCCGGCGGATCGTGGTACAACCTCTCGGGTGAATCGGACCCACCTTCGGCGGACCATCGCGCGCACCCCGCTGGCGCCGGTTGCCGCGTTTCCCAAGCGGCTCCTGCGGGTCGTGCGGCACGACGCCGGCGTCCTGCGCACCTCCGCCCACTGGCTGTTCACCTCGCGGGAGCACCACAACTACACCTACGACCTGACCCGGCTGAGCCGCGAACACCTGGCCTGGTTCGTCAGCATCACCTGCGAGGTGCCGATCGGGCAGGCCCGCGGGTACCTCACCGAGATCGAGTCGGACGACGCCCTGCGCGCGCACATCCAACGGGCCACCGCAGCGTCCGGACGGCGGGGGCTGGCCGACCGGGACGTCCGCTTCGCCCGCCGGATCGGCTGGTACGCCATCGTGCGTACCAAGCGCCCCGCCCACGTGGTGGAGACCGGCGTGGACAAGGGCCTGGGCACCTGCGTGCTGGCCGCCGCCCTGTTGCGCAACGCGGCGGAGGGCCATCCCGGCCGGGTCACCTCCCTGGACATCAACCCGGAGGCGGGCTACCTCGCCAAGGGCGAGCCGTGGTCATCGGTCGTCGACCTGGTCATCGGGGACTCGATCGCCTCCATCCGGGCGCTGGATCGACCGGTCGACCTCTTCCTGCACGACAGCGACCACAGCGTCGGGCACGAGCGCCGGGAGTTCGAGGCCGTCGAGCCGCACCTCGCCCCGGGGGCGCTGCTGCTCACCGACAACGTCACCGTCAGCAACGTCCTGGCCGAGCACGCCGAGCGCACCGGGCGGCGGTTCCTGGCGTACCGGGAGACGCCGGCCAACCACTGGTTCCCCGGCGACGGCATCGGACTGGCCTGGTGAGCCGAGCGGCCGGCGCCCCCCGCTGAGCCCATTGCGCGACGCCCCCGGATCGTCCGGCGCCGCGCCGCCCCCAGCCCGGCGTTGACGCCGCCCAGATCGTCCGGCGTCCGACGCCGCGACGCCCGCCAGGTCACCCGGCGTCCGGCGTCGGCGCCGCCACCAGGGCCGGTTGCCGATCCGGCCGGACGCCGACCCGGGGTCGCCGGTTGAAAAGGGCGGCGAAGATCAACCCGGCCGCTGGCGCGCCCAGCACCGTCGACGTCCCGCCGACGGTGCTCGGATCATGCGCGAGCAGCACCAGCGGCTCGGTCAGCGCCCCACCCAGCTGGCCGGTCAGGAACCACACCGGTATCGCGACCACGCCGGCCAGCGCACCCATGGCCAGCCAGAACCCGGCGGACCGCGCTGGCCGCCCAGGGCTGAAGCGGACCACGGCCAGGGCCGCGACAGCCAGCACAACCCCGAGGAGGTAGCCGAAGCCACCGGTGCTGGCCGTCGCGACGGCCACGGCCACGGTGGCCACCGCGGCGGCGACCGGAACCGGACGGAGACCTCGCCGGTCAACCGGCCGGGCCGCCAGCGCGCAGGTGGCCGCCAGGACGACCAGCAGGGCGGACACCAGCAGCGCGGCGGGCCAGATCCAGGTCGGGGGACCCGGCGCGTCGAGCCCGGATTCGCCGTGCCCCGGCACGGCCGGGGCGCTGAACGCCGCCACCACGGCCAGGCCGGCCAGCAGGTGCCGCCGCCGCAGGTCGGAGCGGGGTCCGCCGGCCAGCACCGGGCTCAACCGCAACGCCAGCGCGCCCAGCACGGTCCCGAGGACCGCCGCCGCCACGGCGTACCGAGGCCCCTGCCGGGTGGCGACCTCCAGCAGGACATCCGAGCCGAGCAGTCCGGCCCCGAACAGCAGGCTCGGCGCGACCACCGCGCCGACGTGCGCGGCAGCCACCGCGAGTCCGAGAACCGCCAGGACGATCGCCGAGTAGCGCATGCTGGCCGGGTACGCGAGGAAGTAC
>DASVVF010000276.1:0-3727 GCA_036386695.1 Catenuloplanes sp.
CCGCACCCGCCGAGACCCACAACAACGTCGCGGTTAACATCTCGGGCGGCAACGCCAATGCTCTCTCCACCTGCGTGAACTTCGCCAAGCTCAAGGCGAAGAAGGGCGAGGCCGCGCAGTCGAACGCCTGTAAGAACTTCGCGAAGGCAACCGGCGGCAGCGTCACCCTCAAGAAGGTTGACATCACCATCCTGCAGGCCGGCGCCACCAGCGGCAAGGTCACCAACAAGGCCGAGATCAACATCAGCGGCGGCGACGCCACCGCGGTTGCGGCCTGCGTGAACTACCTGCAGGGCACGGCTGACGCGGACCAGACCAACAAGTGCTCCAACACGGCAGTGGCCACGGGCGGTGACGTCACGCTGAAGAACGTGAACATCACCATCATCCAGGGCTGAGTCGAACAAGCGGGGCCGTGGAGGTGCACCAGCACCCTGCGGCCCCGCGCTCTGCACAGTGTCAACCGGCGAGAGAGGCACAATCGCCGGTGCGGACAGACCCGGCAACAAACACAAGGACTGGCGAAGATGAACAACCGAGCGGTACCTCTGCTGGCCGCCACCGCATGCCTAGGCATTCTGTTCACCGCATCTCCGGCCGACGCCTCCGACCACGTGAGGCCGGTCTGCACCATCGTCGGAACCGCCGGCGACGACGTCCTCCAGGGGACGCCCGGTAACGATGTGATCTGTGGTCTCGGCGGCGATGACATCATCATCGGCGGGCTCGGCGACGACGTCCTGGTCGGTGACTCCGGCGACGACCTGTTGGTCGGTGGGCCGGGAAGTGATCGGCTCTACGCCGGCGACGGCGAGGACCAACTCGTCGACTCCGGCGCGCGGGGGACCGTGGACGGTGGCGACGGTACGGACCTGTGCGTGGCCGTCTCCGGCTCCACGACCCGCGAGTGCGAACGCCTCTTCACCCGGCCGGGCACCAATGTGTGAGCTGGTTGGCGGTGACCGGGCGGTGCGGGCCGAGCCGGCCGCGCCGCCGGCGCGCCGGCGCCCCAGAGGCCGTCTGTTCACCGTCGCGACGATGACGGGGCTGTTGGTCGTCCTGTCCCTCACCGGCAACGCGGCGGCCTGGGCGGCGGCCGCCGGGTTCGTCCCGGCGAGCAGCAGCGCAGTCTGGGACGGCGACACCGTCGCCGTCACCTTCCAGGAGGCAGGCGTCGGTCCCGGCGTCACCACGACAATCCTCATCCAGGCGACCGGCACCGTCGACGCGGTGTGCGAGAAGGACGGAGAGGTGCTCGTCTCCACGCACTCTTCGGCCACCAACACGGATGTGTCCAACTATGTAGCCGGGGCCGACGGAACGGTCACCGGATCGCGCGAACTCGCCGTCACGGTGCAGCCGCCGACCATCACCGGTCTGGGCTGCACGACCCGCGTCGTCCGGACGTTCACCGTTCTCCTGCACGACCTCGACACGGGCGCGCGACTGGTCTTGTCCGGGTCGGCTACCGGCGGACCGTCCGGCGATGTCATCGCTTCCCCCCAGCGTTAGGAGCGAACAGGAGTGCCAACTCGACTCGCCTACCTCAGGCGCGCGGGCCTCGCCAGCATCGCGGTACCCGCGATGCTGGCGGCCGGGCTCACCGTGCCGACCGCGGCCGTGGCGGCCGACGCCGACCTACGAATAGTCGGAGGTAACGCGGCCAGCGCGATCGTCTGCGGCAACGTCGCCTCCGCGGCTGAACTGGCCGATCAGCGCCGCGTCACGCTCCAGAAAAGCAACTGCAAGGCCAAGGCCACCGGTGGCAGCGTCACCCTGCAGAATGTCGATATCTACGTCTCCAGCGCGGCCCGGGCCCTCAACCGCGACAACCCGGTTCTCGCCGCCCTGCAGGCCGCGCCGGCACCCGCTGTCGCGAACGACCGGTGCGAGTTCCACCGGCCGACGCCGGGGCCGGGCAAGCAGATGAACAAGTGCTGGGTGCTCAGTCGCGGCGGCAAGGTGCATCTCAGTAACGTGCGGCAGGTGAGCCAGGACAGTAAGGGCGCCGTCAGCACCCGCACGATCAGCGCCGCCGCCATCCCGCTCGGCGATGGTGGTGCCGCCTCCGCCCGCTGCACCAACGTCGTCAACGACACGCTGCGGCAGCGTGACGACTGTGCCGGCTCAGCCGCCGGCGGCGCCTGGAGCATGCGCGGCGTCGACGTGGTGGTCCGCAATGCCGACGGCAGCACCTCCCGCCGGAACGGCATTACGGTTGAGGTGCGCGGCGGCACCGCGAGCGCCAACATGTACTGCTTCAACGTCGTCGACGGCGACAACCGCGTCATCCAGATCAACATTTGCGACGCCGACGCGCTGGGCGGCGACGCCACCCTGCGCAACGTCACCTTCTACACCGGCTGATCGGTTCTCCTTTCCGATCCTGACCGCCAGCTCACCGGGCGCAGCGTCGTCCGCCCGGTGTCACCGCGGCCACCGCACGATCCCGGCTGGCTTACCGCCACCGGCGACCGTGCGGTGGCTGCCGGCGCGGTAGCGGACGATGGCGGCTGTCGCCCCCTGCCCGCCGCCCCGGCACACTACTGTGGCGCCATGCGTGTGCTGTTCGTGTCGGCCCCGTTGCTCGGGCACGTGTTCCCGGTGGTGCCGCTCGCCCGGGCGGTGCGCGCCGCCGGCCACGAGGTGCTGGTGGCGACCGCCGCCGAGGCCCTGCGGGTACGGGCCGCCGGGTTGCCCGTCGCCGACATCGGACCAGGTTTCCGGTTCGACCGGATCGCCCGCCGGGTGATGCTCCGCCACCCCCTCATCGCCCGCGCGGAGCTTGCCGGCACCGCCGGCACCCGCGGCGTCGGTCTGCTCTTCGGCACCGTCAACGAGGAGATCGTCGACCCGGTGGGCACGGTCGCCGACCGGTTCCGACCGGACCTCATCGTGTACGAGCCGCTGGCGGTCGCCGGTGCGGTGGCCGCCGCCCGGCGCGACATCCCCGCCATCCGTCAGGAGAACAACCTCTTCGACGGGGCGGTCCTGGTCGACGCCACCGCGCAACCGGCACTACGCCGACACCGCGTGGACGGCCTGCCGGAGCCGGCGGCGGTGCTGCAGATCGCCCCGCCCGCTCTCGTCGGTGAGCGGACCGGCTGGCCGATGCGGCATGTGCCGTACAGCGGCGGCGGTGACCTGCCCGGCTGGCTCGCCGAGCGGCCCGCGCGCCCACGGATCGCGGTCAGCCGCAGCACCGTCGCCGGTCCCGGCTCCGGTGGCGTCATGGGCGCCGTCGTCGCGGTGGCCGAGCGGGTCGACGCCGAGATCGTGCTGGTCCGGCCCGAGCCCCGGCTGGCGCGCCGGCTGCCGGCCAACGTCCGTGCCGTGGACTGGGTGCCGTTGGACCTGCTGCTGACCACCTGCGCCGGCCTGGTGCACCACGGTGGCGCCGGTACGGTCCTCGGCGCGCTGGTCGCCGGGGTACCGCAGTTGGTCGTGCCGGGCCCGGGCGACCGGCGACACAACGCGTCGATCGTGCAGCGCGCCGGCGTCGGGCTCGCCGTGCCCGCCCGCGCGATCGGGGCCGACACGCTGCACCGGCTCTGCCTCGAGCCGGGATTGCTGGCCGGGGCGCGGGCCGTCCAGGCGCAGATCGCGGCCCGGCCGGACCCCTCGGCGGTGGCGGCCCGGTTGCTGGCCCGCTGATCGCGGCCACCCAACCCCCGGGGTCCCGGCCGCGATACGGTGGTGGCCGCCCGCAATACGGTGGCGGACGGGG
>DASVVF010000277.1:0-1740 GCA_036386695.1 Catenuloplanes sp.
CGGTTCGCAGCTGCGTGAGCACCCGTTCGAGCCGGTCACCCCGGCCGCCCGCCGGCTGGCCGCCGAGCGCGGCGACGACCTGCCGGTCGAGTGGGTGCACCGCAGCGAGCGCTACGGCGAGAAGCTGGCCACCCCGGACACCAGCGTCGGTGACCTGATCGGCGACGTCGACCCGATCAAGGTGGCCGAGGGCCGGGCCCTGGGCGATCCGGAGACGATCCATTTCGGCCTGGTCCCCCGTACCAACCGGGGGATCTTCGCCCTCAACGAGCTGCCCGACCTCGCCGAACGCATCCAGGTCTCGCTGCTCAACGTGCTCGAGGAGCGCGACATCCAGGTGCGCGGCTACCAGCTCCGGCTGCCGCTGGACATCCTGCTGGTGGCCAGCGCCAACCCTGAGGACTACACCAACCGGGGGCGCATCATCACCCCGCTCAAGGACCGTTTCGGAGCGGAGATCCGCACCCACTACCCGCGGGACCTGGAGCTGGAGACCGACCTGATCCGCCAGGAGAGCCGGCTGGTCGCGGAGGTGCCCGAGCACGTCCTGGAGGTGGTGGCCCGGTTCACCCGGGCGGTGCGCGACTCGCCGGCGGTGGATGCCCGCTCCGGCGTGTCGGCCCGGTTCGGCATCGCCGCGGCGGAGACCGTCGCGGCGTCGGCGCTACGGCGAGCCGGACTGAGCGGGGAGCGCGACGCGGTGGCCCGCATCGGCGACGCGGTGTCGGTGACCGGCACGCTGCGCGGCAAGGTCGAGTTCGAGAGCGGCGAGGAGGGCCGGGAGGTGGAACTGCTCGGGCACCTGCTGCGCACCGCCACCGCGGAGGCCTTCCGGGGCCGGCTGGCCGGGCTCGACCTGTCGGGATTCACCGCGCTGGTCGCCGACGGGGCGGTGGTGGAGACCGGTGAGCTGGTCGCCGCCGAGGAGGTGCTGCGTCAGGTCGGGACGGTGCCGGGGCTGGCGAAGGTGCTGGAGCGCCTGGGCCTGGGCGACGCGCCGACCACCGGCGGGGCGGCGGCCGGGATCGAGTTCGTGCTGGAGGGGTTGCACCTGACCCGCCGGCTGGCCAAGGACCTCACCGACGACGGACGCACCGTCTACGGCGGTCAGGGCTGACCGGCCGCGACGGGGCTCACCGGCCGCGACGGGGCCGGGGCGGCTGACCGGCCGCGACGGCGAACAGGAAGGCGAGGCGAGGGTGGCCACCAACCGGTACCGGTACGGGGCCTGGCGTGGTGGGCCGGACCCGCTGGCCCCGCCGTACGACGTGCGGGCCGCCGTGGACGAGGTCGGCGCGGAGGTGCTGGCCGGCGGCAGTCTGCGCGATGCCCTGCGCGACCTGCTCGGTCGCGGCCCACGCGGGGGCGACGGGTTGGACGATCTGGCGGCCCGGGCGCGCCGGATGCGCCGGGACGCGTTGCGGCGCGGCCGACTCGACGGCGCGGTGTCCCGGGCGCGTGCCCTGTTGGACCAGGCACTCGCCGCCGAACGCGACGCGTTGGCCGATCGCGACGACGACACCGCCCGGTTCCATCGGGCGATGCTCGACAACCTGCCCGACTCCACCGCCCGCGCCGTGCAGGAGTTGGCCGGTTATCCGTGGACCAGTGACGACGCCCGGGCGGCGTACCAACAGATTCTGGATGGTCTGCGCGGCGAGGTGATCGACCAGCGCTTCGCCGGTCTGCGGGACGCCCTGCGCGGTGCCGGTCCGGCGGGCGACCCGCAGGCCCAGCAAC
>DASVVF010000278.1:0-2394 GCA_036386695.1 Catenuloplanes sp.
CAGCACCGATGGTGAGGGTGGGCTGATGGGTCTGGCGATCTCGCCGAGTTTCCTTACCGACCGGTGGTTGTACATCATGCACACCTCGCCGTCGGACAACCGGATCGTGCGGATGCGGGTGAACCCGGCGAACCGGTTGGAGCCGGGTTCGCATCAGGTGCTGGTCAGTGGCATCCTGCGCAACAAGTACCACAATGGTGGGCGGTTGCGGTGGGGTCCGGACAACAAGTTGTACGCCTCGACCGGTGATGGTCAGGACACCCGTACCCCGCAGGACACCCGGAGTCTGTCGGGCAAGATCCTGCGGATCAATCCGGACGGTACTGTGCCGGCGGACAATCCGTTCGGTAATCATGTGTGGAGTTACGGGCACCGCAACCCGCAGGGGATCGCGTTCGATTCGCAGGGTCGGTTGTGGGAGCAGGAGTTCGGCAACAGCGTGATGGACGAGACGAACCTGATCGTCAAGGGTGGCAATTATGGTTGGCCGGCGTGTGAGGGTACGTCGGGTAACTGCAACCAGTCCGGGTTCATCGCGCCGAAGGCGACGTATCCCACGTCGGCCGGGTCGTGCAGCGGGATCACGATCGTGCGTGACGCGCTCTACATCGCGTGCGCGCGGGGCAACCGGATGTACCGCTCGGTGATCAGTGGTAGCGCTCTGACGGGCCAGCAGCAGTTCTTCAACGGCACGTACGGCCGGCTGCGCACGGTCGAACCGGCGCCCGACGGCGGGCTCTGGCTGACCACCACGAGCAAGGGTGACAAGGACAGCGTCGCGAACAACAGCAACGAGAAGATCCTGCACGTGACGCTCGGCCGCTAGCCGGCCCAGCGTCCGCGGGTGTGGTGGCCGTTGGCCATCACACCCGCGACCGTGCCGGCGTCCTCGCCAGGCGTCAGCGGACCAGCAGGGACAGCAGGCGGTCCAGTTCGGCGGCCGGGTCGAGGGTCAGTCCGGTGTGCACCGGACCGGCCTGGATGACCGTGCTGCGCGGCGAGGTCAGCCAGCGGAACCGCTCGCCGGCCCGCAGGGTGCCCGCCGGTCCGGCGCCGGCGCAGGTGGACTCCCAGGACCGCAGTGCCGTGTGGACGCCGTCGAGGTCCACGCCGGGGTCCAGCGCCCGCAGCCGGTCGGCGACCAGATCGGTGCGGGCGACGAGGAAGTCCCGTGGCTGGCAGTAGAGGATCACGCCGACGTTGACCTGCTCGCCGCGTTCGATGCGCGGCACGGCGCGGATGACGGCGTACTCGAACGGGATCCTCATGCGGTCGGCACCGTCGGCAGCCACGCCCGCGCCTGCGCCAGCCGGGCGACGAGATGGCCGACGTACCCGGCGCGGGCGGCGGCGGCGGATTCGAAGTCCGATCCGAGCAACCACTCGTCCGGCACCAACGCCAGCACCTCGGTCAGCAGGTCGGCGGTGACCCGCGGGCCGAGTTCGGCGTGGGCCGCGCCCAGTCCGGTGGCGTACGGGGCCAGCACATGGTCGGCGGCCTTGAACTGCCGGCCGACGACGGCGTGGGCCCGGGGCCAGTTGTGGTGGAAGTACAGGGAGGCGCCATGGTCGATCAGCCAGACCTGGCGGTGCCAGACCAGCAGGTTGGGGTTGCGCCAACTGCGGTCGACGTTCTCCACGTACGCGTCCAGCCAGAGCACCGCGGAGGCGAGCGGGGACTCGACCGGGTGGGCGACCGGGTCGTAGCCCAGCGACCCGGGTAGGAAGTCCAGGCCCAGGTTGGCGCCGCCGCTGGAGCGCAGCAGCTCCTGGACCTCCTGGTCGGGCTCGGCCCGCCCGATGACCGGGTCGACGTCGACGACGACCAGTTCGGGCACCGGCAGCCCGAGCCGCCGGGCCAACTCGCCGGTGATCACCTCGGCGATGAGCGCCTTGGGGCCCTGCCCGGCGCCGCGGAACTTCACCACGTACGTACCGAGGTCGTCGCCCTCGACCACGGCGGGCAGCGAGCCGCCCTCCCGCAGCGGTGTGACGTAGCGGGTGGCCGTTACCTGGCGCAGCACGGTGATCACCCTAGCCTGCCCGCCAGGGCACCCGGTCACCGGTTTCGGCCGGTGCCGGGTGCCCGGGGTGCCGGGTGGAGCGGGTCGGCGGCGGGCGTCAGGTCACATCGGGGCCGCGGCGGCGTAGCTCGTCGACGGCGCCCATGGCGGTGCGTAGTTCGTCGAGCCAGTCGGTGGTGTGCTGCCCGACCAGGCGGACGCACCAGGCGAGCGCCTCCGAGCGGGATCGGGCCACCCCGGCGTCGACGAGGGTGTCGAGAACCTGGCGCTCCGGCTGGCGCAGCCGGGTCATCACCGGCGCGGAGAGGTGGGTGAACAGGTCCCGGGTGTCGCCGCACGCCGCACCCCAGCTGACCTTGCGGCGGTAGCGG
>DASVVF010000279.1:0-2455 GCA_036386695.1 Catenuloplanes sp.
CGTCAACACCACCGTCGGCGTGCTCCAGGAGATCAAAGCTGAGCGGGCCATCACGGCCCTGTCCGCGTTGACCGCCCCGGCCGCCCGGGTGATCCGCGACGGCACCCAGCGCGAAGTCCCCGCCGCGGACCTCGTCGTCGACGACCTACTGGTTCTGGCGGAAGGCGACGTCGTGCCCGCCGACGCCCGTGTCGTGGAATCGGTCGCCCTGCTCATCGACGAGGCAGCGTTGACGGGCGAGTCCGCGCCCGTCGACAAGTCCGCCGCCACCGACCCCGGCGACACCGACGCGGCGGCGGCTGCCGTGGTATCGGCCGGCACCGTGGTCGTCCGCGGCCGCGGGCACGCCATCATCACGGCCACGGGCGCCGCCAGCGCCATGGGCCGCATCGCCGCCATGCTGGTCACCAGCCCCGGTCTGACGCCCCTGCAGCGGCGCCTGGCCGGCGTGGGCCGGCAACTCGCCGTCGGGGCGGTCCTGCTCTGCGCGGTGGTCCTGGCTCTCGGTCTGGTCCGCGGGCAACCCTTGCAGCTGATGATCGTCACTGCGATCAGCCTCGTCGTCGCCGCCGTGCCCGAATCACTGCCAGCCGTGGTCACCCTCAGCCTCGCCCTGGGCGCGCGCCGGATGACCGCCCGCCACGCGGTCATCCGCAGACTGCCCGCGGTGGAGACCCTCGGCTCGGTCACGATCCTGGCCACCGACAAGACCGGCACCCTCACCGAAGGCACCATGGTCGTCCGGCACCTGTGGACCGCGCACGGCGACGCATCCGTCCGGGGTTCCGGGTTCGCCCCGGACGGGGAGATCCACCGCAACGGCGAGCTCATCTCGCCGGATCAAGCCCCCGACCTGGTGGAGCTGGTACGGGCGGCAGTGCTGTGCAGCGATGCGTCGCTGCGCCCACCCGGCCCCGACAACGACGACTGGCTGCCCATCGGCGATCCCACCGAGGCGGCATTGCTGACCGCCGGGGGAAAATTCGGCATCGACATCGACGCGTTGCACCAGGCACTGCCCCGCCACGGTGAGGCGCCGTTCGACAGCGACCGCAAACGAATGAGCACCGCGCACCTGTTGCCCGACGGCCGCATACAGATCATCTGCAAGGGGGCCCCGGAGTCGCTGCTGCATCCGGCGATCCTCACCGACCACCCCGACGTGCTACGCCAAGCCGCGGACCGCGCCGACGCGCTCGCCCACGACGGGTTCCGGGTCCTCGCCGTGGCCCGGGCAGACCGCGACACCGTGCCCGACGACGTCGGCGACTACGAACGAGACCTCCAGCTGCTCGGCCTCGTCGCGATCCTCGACCCGCCGCGCGCCTCCGCGGCCGCCACCATCGCCGCGTGCCGGCAAGCCGGCATCACCCCGGTCCTCATCACCGGCGACCACCCGGCCACCGCCGCCGCGATCGCCACCGACCTCGGCATCATCACCGCCGGCGACGCCGCGGTCGACTGCCGTACCACCGACCCGGGCCCGGAAGCTGCGCGTGGCGTGCGGGTCTTCGCCCGCGCAACCCCGCAGCAGAAGGTCGCCATCATCGACGCGCTGCGCGACGCCGGGGAAGTCGTCGCGATGACCGGCGACGGCGTCAACGACGGACCCGCGTTGCACCGCGCCGACATCGGCGTCGCCATGGGCAAGCGCGGGACCGAGGTCGCGCGCCAGGCCGCCGATCTGGTCCTCGCCGACGACGAACTCGCCACCGTCGTCGCCGCCGCGGAGGAGGGCCGACGCGTCTACGCCAACATCCGCCGGTTCCTGCTCTACGCCCTGTCCGGCGGGTCGGCCGAGATCGCGGTCATGCTGGTCGGACCGTTCGTCGGCCTGCCCCTGCCCCTGCTCCCCGCCCAGATCCTCTGGATCAACCTGCTGACCCACGGCCTGCCGGGCCTCGCGATGGGCAGCGAACCCGCCGACCCGGCGGCGATGCAACGACCTCCCCGGCCACCGACCGAAACGGTGCTCGGCGCGGGACTGTGGCAACGCGTGCTCCGCGTCGGCGCGGTCATCGCCACAGCCACCATCGGCGTCGGCATCTGGGCGCACGCCACCGACCGACCCTGGCAGACCCTCACGTTCGTCACCTTGGGACTCACTCAGCTCGCAGTAGCGCTGGGGTCGCGCGCCCGCCCCGGCAGCCGGGCCAATCCCATGCTGTTCGCTGCGGTCGCCGCCGCTCTGGTGCTGCAGCTCGCCGCGATCTACACACCGCCGCTGCGGGAGCTGCTCGGCACCCAATCGATAGAGGTCACCGATCTACTGATCGTCGCCGTCGTTTCCACACTCGGCTACGCCGCCATCCGCCTCGACCGTCGCATCCACCCGCCACATCGCTCCGGCCGTGCAGGACGATGAACACCGACCGAGGCAGTGCGCGGTCGGTGGGTCATCGGTCACCGTCGGCATCGACATCGGCCGCTGGGCTACCTGGTTGCGGGAGGGCCG
>DASVVF010000280.1:0-1961 GCA_036386695.1 Catenuloplanes sp.
GTGATGGCATCGATGATTGGGTCACTGTGCTCGACGCCGGCGACGCGGTCCTGGTCGTGGAGGAAAACGGTTACCTCGGTTCGCACCCGGCGGTGCTCAGCGCCGCGTCGACCACAGGTCGGGCGGCCAGCATGTTCTGGAACGTCAACTCCGTCACCCGGCTTTCCTTCGCCCAGGGCGGCCAGGTCCTCGCGTCCTTCGAGCCCTGGGGGCGCGAAGAATCCATCCCGCCTGACGTCGCCGCGGTTCTCGCCGGCCTCGACTTCGCCGAGTTCGGCAGCCGGACGGAGAAAGGACTGGTAGCGGTCGAGCGGTTCACCGGGCGCGGCATCACCCCGGACGACCTTGCCGTGATCGATGAGGCCGGCGTCGGCTACCGCGTCACGCGGCAGGCGTAGGCGCCCAGCCACACCGCGACGATCGGCGCCGTCCGGGGTCATCGAATGCCGTTGGGCGGCGGCGGCGGCGAGGCCCCCGGGAGTTGGCGGCACTCAGACGGCTTTGATGGAAACCGTCCGCACGGTGCCCCAGGGCCGGTAGTCCCAGTCCGACCATCTGCTGATCTCCGCGCCGAACGGAAAGCTGTTGGAGTAGATGATGATGTCGTTGTTTCCCGGCCGGACCGCTTTGACCCGCTGGATCTCGATGCTCATGAACCCGGCATTGGCGTAGCAGTGGAATCTCGGCTGCTCGCTGTAGATCACCACCACGTCGGGGCGGAGTTCCCCCAGGTGATAACAGGAGACGCCGTTGGTGGCGTGTGCGGCGTTCGGGCTGGGGACGACGATCGCTGCGAGGCAGAGCGCGGTGGCGGCCGCCAGTCGAGCGGCCTTCGTGAGGATTGCCAGCATGGTGATCTCCTATCAATTGCGGTCCGGGGCCGACGCCGGCCTTGGCGACGGGGTCCATGAAGTCATGCGGCGCTGGCGAGGTCCATGGTGGCGGGAGATCCGCTGCGCAGATGAGCAAGACCTGGCTATGGCGGGTCAGCTGTCCACCCGCGGCCGGGTGGGATGCCCACGATGATCGGATCGGAGCGAACGGACGGCGTGCCCCGGGCACTGGCCCCCGGGGTACGCCGTCCGTAGCCGGTCAGGCGAAATAGTGGATCGTCCCGCGCAGCGCGGGCACACCACCCTCACAATGCTGCTCGAAGGTGGCGGACAAGGCGGTCACGGCGCCAGCCTCATCCACCACGAGTTCCTTGATCACGAAGCTGCCGGTGGTCCGGTTGCAGCCGCGCCCCGTCGAGCTGACGTCCAGCTCCGGATGGTCGGCGTCGGCGAAGCGCTGCGCCCCGGTGTAGGTCCCCACCCGCAGCGTGTCGCCCGTCTTCGGCCGCATCTCGACCGTCCAGTAGTCCCGTCGACCGGAGACGCCGAAGCCGATGCGGGCGGTGGTCCCGCTGAGGCTGAAGATGGAATTGCTGTTGGCGTACGACTTGGTGATCCCCTGGCCGATGTAGTCACCAGGGTCGCTGACGAAGCTGTACGACAGCGGGTAGGCGCGGTAGCGCAGGCGACCGGTCAGCGGTGTCGCGGTGTCGGTCTCGCATTTGCGCGAGTACCGGGCGTCGAGCACCGTCACGGCACCGCTGGCGTCGGTCTCGATCTGGTCGATCGTGAAGTTTCCGTATACCCGGTTGCAACCGCTGCCGTTGCCGGAAACGTCGAGGCCCGGGGCCCGGCCGGTCCGGAAGGCTGCCCGCTCCGCGTCGCGGAAGACGCCGGGTCGCAACGTCTCACCGCGCGGCGCGGCCAGGTCGACGGACCACCATTCGTTGGTGGTCCGGATGGTGGCGTAGATGGCCTGCGCGTTGCCGGTGACCGCGATGTCGGCCGCCGGGGCAGTGAAGGAACCGCTGGCGGTGGTGCCGTAGGCATAGCTGAAGCTGCTCACGGCGACCGGTGCCGCGGACGCCGGCGCGACGGACACACCCAGCACCAGAGCCGTGGCCGCGG
>DASVVF010000281.1:0-1639 GCA_036386695.1 Catenuloplanes sp.
AGCTGGTGCACCGCGTCGAGGCTGTCGACCAGGTCGGTGTCGGGCAGCGCCCAGGCGGGCGCGTCGAGGCAGTCGGCCATCCCGGCCCGCAGCTGCGTCAACTCCGCCAACACCCGACCATTATGGAACACACGTACGACAACTTCGGTTGGCGGCGAGCCGGCCCGCCCCGGATCCCGGAACGTCGCGCGCGTGTGCTGCAGTCCGTCGGCCGAGCAGCTTGCGCGTAACCCGCCGTGGGGTGATTTACCGACGGAATGCCAGTACGTCGTACGCCCCGCCGGTTGTCGTGGGCCAGGCTGATCGCGGCCGGCCAGGTTGCTCGTGGAGAGGCCGGATTGCCCGCCGCAGACGGGTTGCCCGTAGTTGGCCTGCATGCGGCGGGCTGGGTAGACCGCCGCGGGCGAGGTTGCCTGCGGCGGGTCGGCGGGTCGGCGGAGGCCCGGGCCCGTTGTCGTAGCCGGGGCTGGTCGTCAAAGGCTGATGCCGGTGGCCCAGGGCGGAACCGGTCACCGCAGGCTGAACTCGTCGAAGAGCACCGCGTCGGACTCCGGGCGGGTGGTGTCGAAGCGGTACGAGCGCACCACCGCCGCCGCGGAGTCCAGGATGGAGAAGGCGGTGATCGTGTTACTCGACAGGTACGGCAGCGGGGTGCCGGCGGTGTCGGTCAGCGGCGCCACCGTGGGCACGATCGGATCCAGCCCACCCGGATCGCCCTGGGGTGGGTAGTCCGGGCCGGGCGGCACCGGACGGGTCAACCCGGAACTCCTGTGGTACGCGCCGTAGCTGTTGCCGACGTTGGAGGTTTCCAGCCAGTGCACGCCGGCGGAGTTTCGGAATCGGTTCCACACGTGCGAGTGGCCGTTGAGCACCAGGTGCACGCCGGCCCGGGACAGCAGCGGCTCCAGGTGGACGAGGATCACGTCGGCGGCCAGCGGGTAGTCGTACCGTACCGACGTGACGGCGCCGTTGTGCGGGTCGTGACCCACGGTCGACACCGGGTCGGTGTACGCGGGTGCGCTGTGCCGGCCCAGGCCATGGGACGGGTGGTGGAACATCACGACCCGCAGCCGCGCCGCACGGCAGGCCGGGGCGGCCAGCTCCCGCTCCAGCCAGCGGTACTGGGCCGAGTCCGGCCCCAGTGGTGCGAAGGGGAACTGGCCGCGGCCCCAGCGTCGCGGGTGCGCCAGGTCCGCCGGGGTTTCCTGGAAGGTGCGCTCGTCGGACTGCCACATCCGGGTGGCGAACAGGGCGATCACGTGTACGTCGCCGATGGTGCGGGACCACCACCGGGGTCCGCCGGCAGGGCTGGCCGGCAGCGGGAAAAGTTCCTCGTAGGTGGTGACGTCCCAGTCGTCGGGCCGGGTGTCGTGGAACTGTTCGGTCAGCGTCGCGGTGTCCGACCAGCGGCCCATCACCTCATGGTTGCCGATGACCGGAAACAGTGGAGTGTGCTGCAACAGCGGCGCCCCCCGCCAGGTGTGTCCGGCCACCTGCCCGTGGGCGCGGCCGGTCATGGTGGCGAAGAACGCCGGTCCGGCGGCGCTGTCGAACCAGTCGCTGGCCCGGTCGGGCACGTTGACCAGGTCGCCGGCGAGCAGCACCCCGTCGAGTTCGACGCCGACGGTGGCGGCCCCCA
>DASVVF010000282.1:0-6014 GCA_036386695.1 Catenuloplanes sp.
CTGCTCGGGATCGAGGACCCGAAAGCGGCCGCACCGGACCCGACGCCCACCGCGGCGACGCCGGCCACCCCGACGACCACCCCGACGGCGACGCCGTCGGCCAGCCGGTCCGCCACGCCGACACCCACGGCGCCGGGCACCGACTGCGACGGCACCGATGACGGCAAGCTCGGTCCGTCCCCGAAGCCGGGTCAGGTCAAGAAGCTCAACGCCCCGGCCGGGTTCCCCCCGGTGGCCAACTTCTCGCGGCTCACCGGGTCGAAGCTGACCATGCTCTGGATGGAGACGCAGGGCGTTGTCGAGTTGCCCAAAGTCGGGGGTGGCACCGTCAAGGTCCTGAAGTTCACGATGGACGAGGCGGTCACCGACGACTTCCTGATGCGCTCGCCCACCGGTGACGGCCACTTCCTGGTCACCAAGAGCAAGAAGCTGACCGTGCGTTGGGACGAGGACGGCAAGCCCGAGCCCCGCCGGAAGGTCGCCTTCTACGCCAGTCGGTTCACCGGAGAGCTGGTCGTCATCCCGGGCGTCCCCGGCTTCACGATGACGCTGACGCCGGAGCGGCCCCTGCCGGCCCTCCCGTTGCCGCTGGGGCCGCGGTTGGTCTTCAAGGACGCGGATTTGGAACTGGTCCACGTCGACACCCAGGAACTGTCCGCAGTGGACCTCGTCCAGACCCGGATCTGACGCTCGGCCAGCCGGCCGCCGCTGGGCCGACGGGGCGCCCCGCCACCTCCGGGAGGGCCTGGTCGGCCCGCCGCGCCCCCGCGGCTCACAGCCGTGCCAGCGCCTTGCGCAGCGGGTCGAGGCCCAGCGAGCCGAGGTTCAGCGCGTCGCGGTGGAAGGCCTTCAGATCGAAGTCGGCCCCCTTGCGGGCCCGCGCGTCATCGCGGGCCTGCAACCAGATCCGCTCCCCGATCTTGTACGACGGGGCCTGCCCCGGCCAACCGAGGTAGCGGTTCAGCTCGAAGCGCAGGTTCTCATCGGGCACCCGGCAGTGCGCCCGCATGAACTCCCACCCGAGTTCGGGGGTCCACCGCTGGCCCGGTGAGAACCCGAACGGGTTGTCGCGCGGGATCTCCAACTCCAGGTGCATGCCGATGTCGACGATCACCCGCGCGGCCCGGAACGCCTGCCCGTCCAGCATGCCCAGCTTGTCGCCCGGGTCGTCCAGGTAACCCAGCTCGTCCATCAGCCGCTCGGCGTACAGCGCCCAGCCCTCACCGTGCCCGGAGCACCAGCAGAGCAGCCGCTGCCACCGGTTGAGCAGCTCCGCGCGGACCTGGGTCTGGCCGACCTGCAGGTGATGACCGGGGACCCCCTCGTGGTAGACGGTGGTGACCTCACGCCAGGTGGAGAATTCGGTGATCCCCTCGGGCACCGCCCACCACATCCGGCCCGGCCGGCTGAAGTCCTCGCTGGGCCCGGTGTAGTAGATCCCCCCGTCGCTGGTCGGGGCCAGGCAGCACTCGATGCGCCGGACCTCCTGCGGGATGTCGAAGTGGGTGCCGTTGAGCTCGTCGATCGCCTTGTCGGCCAGGGTCTGCATCCACTCGCGGAAGGCCTCCTTGCCCTGGATCTGCCGGGCCGGGTCGGCGTCGAGCGCCGCCACCGCGTCGTCGACGCTGGCGCCGGGGCGCAGAATGCGCCCGGCCACCGTGCGCATCTCACTCTCCAGGCGGGCCAGTTCCTCGAACCCCCAGGCGTACGTCTCGTCGAGGTCCACCTTGGCCCCGAGGAAGTACTGCGAGGCCAGTTCGTAACGCTCCCGGCCGGCGGCCTGCTTCTCCCGCCCCCGGGGCGCCAGTTCGTCGCGCAGGAACTGGGCGAAGCCGGCGGTGGCGGCGGTCGCGGCGGCGGCGGCGCGCTTGAGGTCGGCGTCGAGCCCGGCGGTGGCGCCGAGGCGATCGGCCAGCCCGTGGAAGAAGTTGTCCCGGCCCGGGTCGGTCCAGCCGTCGCACTGCTCGGCGACGGCCAGCATCTGCGCCCGCGCGCTGACGTGGCCGGCGTCGGCGGCCTCCCGCAGCGTGCGCTTGTACTGCTCGATCGCCCTGGGGAACTGGCTGAGCCGGGTGGCGATGTTGGCGACCGCGGCCTCGCCGTCGGTGGGCATCAGGTCGAACACCATCCGGATGCCGTGCAGGGCGCTGGCGATGACGTTGATGTCGCTGGCCGCCTCGCCGGTGTCGTGCCGGGCCAGCTCCAGACCGAGGCGTTCGGCCATCGCGTCCTGGGTGACCCGTTCGGCCTCGGTTTCGGCCTCCGTGACGTCCAGTTCGGCGAGGGTACGCCGGGTCAGGTCGGCCTGCGCCTCGAATCCCTCCGGTGACAGGTCGTCGAGCTGGTGGTCGTAGCCCGAGATGCCGACGTACGTGGCCCCGGTCGGGTTGAGTGGCGCCCACTCGGCGACGTAGCGGTTGGCGAGGTCATCGATTCGTCCCACCCAGCGACCCTACGACACCGGCGGGGCCCGGTGTGCGGCGGCGGCTCCAGGTCCGAAACCCGCGCGACAAGGGTCCTCCCGCTGCGGCAGAGTGTCAGGGGTGAGTACGGCTACCGGTGCTGACGCCGCCCACCCGCGCCGCCTTCAGCTGGGCGGTTGGCTGCCGAGCTTCCTGCTCCTGGCGCTGATCTGGGGTTCCAGCTTCCTACTGATAAAAATCGGCGTCCGGGAGCTGCATCCGCTCTACCTGACCCTCGGCCGGGCGGCCGCCGGCGCGCTGACCCTGCTCGTGGTGCTCGCCCTGACCCGGGGTCGGCTGCCGCGCGACCCCCGCCTCTGGGGTCATCTGGCGGTCATCGCGGCCATCGGGGTGGTGCTCCCGTTCACCCTGTTCGGCTTCGGCGAGCAGCGGGTGTCCTCGGTGCTCGCCGGCATCTGGAACGCGACCACCCCACTGGTCGCCCTGCCGATGGCGGCGCTGGTCTTCCGCACCGAGCGGCTGAGCACCCGCCGGGTGGTCGGGATCGCGGTGGGCTTCGTCGGTGTCCTTGTCGTCCTCGGTGTCTGGCGCGACGTCGGGGGTGCGCAGTTCACCGGGCAGCTCATGTGCTTCGGCGCGGCGATGTGCTACGCCGTCGCGATCCCGTACCAGAAGCGGTTCGTCGCCGGCCGTCCCGGTTCAGGGCTTTCGCTGGCCGCCGCCCAACTGGTGCTCGCCACCGCCCAGTTGGCGATCGTGGCGCCGCTGTTCGCCGGCGCGCCCCCGGTGCCCACCCGGCTCTCCGGCGAGGTGCTGCTGAGCGTGCTGGCCCTCGGCGCCCTGGGCACCGGCCTGGCCTTCGTGCTGAACTTCCGGGTGATCCGGCTGGCCGGAGCGAGCACGTCGGCCTCGGTCACGTACCTGATGCCGGTGGTGGCGACGGTGGCCGGCTTGATCGTGCTGGACGAGCACCTGATCTGGAATCAGCCGGTAGGGGCCCTGGTCGTCCTCGCCGGCGTGGCGGTGTCCCAGGGCGTGCTCGCCCGCCGCCGGGCTCGCCCGGCGGGCCCGGCCGACGTCGCCGATCCGGCCAGCGCTCCCCAGCCGGCGGCCACCTAGCCGGTTCCGGCCGGCCACCTGGCCGGTTCCCGCCCGGCCACCTGGCCGGTTCCCGCCCGGCCACCGGGGCCCCTGGAAGAACACCGCGGGCGTGTCCAGCCGAGCGCCCCCCGGCGCGATGGAGACCGACGTTTCACCCCTGGTGGCCGGCGGTCCACTTCAGCAGGTCGGACGCGGGCCAGGTGTTGACGACGCGGTCGGCGGGCACCCCGCACAGCGCGGCCCGCTCGCAGCCGAAGCGCAGCCAGTCCAGTTGGCCCGGCGCGTGCGCGTCGGTGTCGATCGCGAACAGGCAACCGGCCTCGACGGCGACGCGGAGCAGTCGCTTCGGCGGGTCCAGCCGGTCCGGCCGGGAGTTGATCTCGACGGCCTTGCCGTGTTCCGCGCAGGCCGCGAAGACCGCCGCGGCGTCGAACTCGCTGGGTGGCCGGGTGCGTCCGGCGCGGTGGCCGCGGTCGCCGGCACCCCCGACGCCGACCGCGTTGGCCGACACCTTGCGCCCGGTGCAGTGCCCCAGAATGTCCAGCCGGGGGTTCCTGATCGCGGCCAGCATCCGCCGGGTCATCCGGGGCGCCTCGTCGCGCAGGTTGCTGTGCACCGAGCCGACCACCACGTCCAGCCGGTCCAGCAGCTCGTCCTCCTGGTCGAGGGAACCGTCGGCGAGGATGTCGACCTCGATGCCGGTGAGAATCCGGAACCCGGTGGGCAGGGCCGCGTTGACGGCCGCCACATGGTCGAGCTGACGGCGCAGCCGCGCCGGGGTCAGGCCACGGGCGACGGTCAGCCGGGGGGAGTGGTCGGTCAGCACGACGTACTCGTGCCCCAGCTCCACCGCGGCGAGCGCCATCTCCTCGATCGGTGAGCCGCCGTCGGACCAGTCCGAATGGGTGTGGCAGTCGCCGCGCAGGGCCGAGCGCAGGTCGCCCGCGGCGCCCTGCAGGTCGGTGCCCTCGGTGGCGGCCAGCCGGCGCAGGTAGACCGGTTCCTCGCCGGCCAGCGACTCGGCCACGCAGCGCGCCGTCACGTCGCCGACCCCGGTCAGCTCGGTCAGGGTGTCGGCGGCCACCCGTTCGGTGAGTTCGTCGACGGACAGGGCGGCCACCGCGCCGGCCGCCGAGCGGAAGGCCCGCACCCGGTAGGTGGCCTCGTTGGCCCGTTCCAGCAGGAAGGCGACCCGCCGCAGGTCGGCAACCGGATCACGAGCAACCATGGCTTCACCGTAGCCGCTGCCGGGCGCGGGTCACCGGTCAGCCGGCCGGTGGAGCCGGTTAGCGTGGTTGCCGTGCGGACCATCGACTGGGTTGACGACGCCGTAGAAATGATCGATCAGACGGCGCTGCCCGGGCGGGTGACGGTGCTGCGGTTGACGACCGTCGACGACCTGGTGGCGGCGATCCGCTGCCTCGCGGTGCGCGGCGCGCCGGCGCTCGGGGTGGCCGGTGCGCTGGGGGTGGTGCTGGCCGCCCGGCAGTTTCCCGCTGACCCGGCGGCCCGGCTGGCCGCCGTACACCTGCTGGAGAACGCCCGCCCGACGGCGGTGAACCTGGCCCGCGGGGTCCGACGCGCGGCGGCCCGGCTGCCCGACGGTCCCGACGCGGTGCTGGCCGAGGCCCTGGCGGTGCGCGACGAGGAGATCGCCGCCTCGGCGGCGATGGGGGTGCGCGGCGCGGACCTGGTCACCCAGCTGTGCGGGGAACGCCCCCGGCTGCTGACGCACTGCAACACCGGCGGTCTGGCGGCGGTCGTCGGCGGCACGGCGCTGGCGGTGGTGGCCGAGCTGCACCAGCGCGGCGCGTTGGCCTCGGTGGTGGCCAGCGAGACCCGGCCGTTGTTGCAGGGGGCCCGGTTGACCGCGTGGGAGCTGGGCCGTTGGGGGGTCGACTTCCGGTTGGCCGTCGACGGCGCCGGACCGTTCCTGATGGCCCGGGGCGAGGTCGACGCCGTCATCGTCGGCGCGGACCGGGTCTGCGCGAACGGCGACGTGGTCAACAAGATCGGAACGTACGCGCACGCGCTCGGGGCCCGTCGGGCCGGTCTGCCGTTCGTCGTGGTGGCCCCCGAGTCGACCGTCGACCGGCAGACCCCGGACGGGTCCGCCGTCGAGATCGAGGACCGCGGGGCCGCCGAGGTGCTGGGGGCGGCGGCTCCGGACGGGACGGCGGCGGCCAACCCGGCCTTCGACGTGACGCCGTACGACCTGATCACGGCCATCGTCACCGACCAGCGGGTGATCCGCCTCGATCGCGGCGAGCGGGTCTAGGCCGGGTCGTACGTCTAGGCCGGCCGTACCGCGGTGACGCTGCGGCGGTCGGCCGCGACGCCGGTCACCCAGCCGCCGGCGCGTCCCAGCTCCAGCAGCACATCCGGCTCGGCGGGCAGCCGCACCGGCGTACCGGGGCGTGGTGGCCAGGCGGCGCGGGCGGCGCAGCCGGGAGCCAGCCAGTGCCGCAGCGCGGCGATCGGGTCGGCGGC
>DASVVF010000283.1:0-4368 GCA_036386695.1 Catenuloplanes sp.
TAGTGCGCGTTGCCCTCGATGCGCCCGAGTGCCGCGATCGACAGCAGCACGTGGTGGCGCACCCCGGCCGCCTGCTCGGCGGCGAGCAGGTTGCCGGTAGCGGTGCCGAACAGGGCCACCGCCTCCTGCGCCGAGCCGGCCAGGTAGTTCGTGGCGTCGACCACCGCATCGACCCCGGCGAGGGCGGTGTCAAGCCCGACGCCGGTGGCCAGGTCGACACCGAGCGAACGGCTCAGGCCAACCGCCTCATGGCCGCCGCGCGCGAGGGCGTCGACCGTGAGTGATCCGATGTTGCCGGTCGCGCCGGCCACCGCGATGCGCACGGACCCAACCTACGACCGGGACGCGGCACCGGTCCAGCGATCTCGCGTACAACCATGCGCTACGACCCGGCCCACCAGCATCTCGACGACCACGCCAGCTCCATACCGCCACCCGATACGGCTGCCGGTACGTGATCAGGCCACAGGCCCCCCACCACCGATCTTGGTGTACACCTGGCCGCAGACAGCGCGGCCTTCACTACCGGTTCGAGCGTCGCGGCGGACCAGTTCCCTGGGCCTGAGGCCGGCGCTGCCTGACCGGACCACTCGTCACTGGCCGGGGCCAGGATCTCGCCCGGTGATTCCGGCGCGATCAGCGATGCGTTGCTCGCAGTGGCTTGCCGTCGGACCCGTAGCGGCGGCGCACCCCGAACGCTTTTGGTGATGGGCCATAGCGACGCAGGACCCGCAGACGCAGTAGCGCTTCGTCGAGCGTCGGACGCGTCCCCATGGGTACCCACCACAGGGCTGCCGAAGGTCGCGGGGTGGAGACGAACCAGGTGGCAACATAGCCCGCGCGCCGGCGGGCGCTGCGCGCAGTGGCCACCGGACCGACGCCGAGTGCGCTCATCCGCCGCGCGGCGTGCCCACCGCTGATGCTGACCACACCCGTCATTGAGCTGTGCCCGCCCCATCGATCATCATGGGATATGTGACCTATCTGGAGCCCGGCTCCCCGGTGATGGCGCTGATGTGGATGACCGCGTTGGACCAGTGCCTTGGGTGGGTCCGGCGCGACGGTGTACAGCGCATCCGGTGGGTTCGCGTCGATCCCACTGCCGAAGTACCTGGAATCCTGGTGTCGACCCACGAAGACGATCTCGTGGGTAGCCTGCGGACGCTCAGCCGCCTGGGCGTGCCGGAGCTGGATCCGGCTGTCGCCCTACCGCCGGACTTCCTCGTCCTGGGTGAGGCCGAAGCGGTGCTGACGGCCGAACGCGAGACAGGTGCCCGGCGGGACCGGTGGGTGAATCAGGCGGTTGAGGGCTGGGGCCTGCTGTGCGAACTACGAGGGCATTCGTAGCCGGTACGAGCCTGTTTCCGGCAGGTCCCGCGGCATCGCGCCTAGCCGTTGCCCGGCGGCTCCGATCCGGTGCCGCCGCCCGTACCGCCCGATGGGCGCGGCGGGCCGTCGTCCGGAACCACCGGGGCCGGCGGGGCGCTCGGAGTCGACGGTTCGTCGTGGACCGGCGGTCCACCCCCCGCCGCTGCGCCTTGCTGGGCCGGTGGGCCGTGCTGGGTTGGTAGGTCATGCTGGGTGGGTTGGCTCTGGGGGGCCGGTGAGCCAGGCGGGGTTGGTGGTGCGGCTGGGAACGCGCCGGCGGCCCGGGCCCGGCCGGCCCGGGTGGTCAGCTCGGCGGCGAGCGCCCACGCCTCGGCGACGTCGCGGTCGCGGGCCACCGACGGCAGGCCGCCGGCGGTGTCGGCGTAGACCGTGGCCAACCGCAGCCGGCGCTGCAGGGGGCCCTGGACCACCCGGACGCTCTGGATCCGGGCGTACGGCGCGACGACGATGCGACGGGTGAGCCGCCCGGACCGGGTGACGAACACCTCGTCGGTCAGGCCGGCGCCGAACGCCGCCCGGGCCACCGGGTGCACCCACCGGGCGCGCGGTGGTGGCGCGGTGAGCGGCAGCGCGACGAGGTCGACCCCGGGCAGCACCTCGGCCAGCAGTGCCCGCGCGGTGGCCAGGTCGCCGACCGGCAGGAGCCGGTCCGAGCGGGTGCCGCCGCCGGGTTCCGGGCCGGCGAAGCCGGCGACGTCCAGACGCAGGTGCAGCCACCGCTTCGCGCGCCACAGCAGCGGCCAGGTCACCCCGACGGCCTGGACCCGGTTGAGCGGCACCGCCTGGTTGCGGGTCTCCACCAGGCCGTACGCCAGCCGCAGGCGGCCCTCGTCGTCGCGGGCGACCCGGAAGTTCCAGTCCTGCAGGACCCGGCGGACCGGTTGCAGCACGACGCCGGCCATGGCCGTCACGGTGCTGGCGATGGTGATCAGTGACCATGAGCCCTGGGTGAACGCCTGCACCGCCACGAACGTCACCCCGAAGGGTAGGAAGAACGCCTGCGGGGTGAGCAACTGGCCGATCAGCAGGTCGCGGTTGCGCACCGCGTGCAGGGCCCGCCCGGCGATCGGCGCCGGGCGGTCCGCGCCGTCGGTCGCCGGGTGGCCGGCGTGCCCGGCCACCGCCAGCAGCCGCTCGCGCAGGGCGGCCGCGTCGCCGACCGTGAGGTACGCCAGCGGGGCCTCCGTCTTGGCGCCGCCGACGACCTCCAGGCGCAGCTCGGCCAGGCCCGTGAGCTGGGCCAACAGCGGCCGGACGACCTCGACGGCCTGCAGGCGTTCCAGCGGGATGGCGCGGGTGCGTCGCCACAGCAGCCCCTCGTGCACCCGCAGTTCCCGGCCGACCACGTGGTAGCCGGTGTTGAGCCAGCTGACCACGGCCAGCACCACCGCCCCGACCGCCAGGACGGCCACGGTGAGGGCGAAGCGCCCCAGACCCACCTGGGACAGGGTCTGCCAGGACAGCGCGGCCACGATGACCACCAGGGACTTCGCGCCGTGCAGCAGCGGGCTCAGCGGGTGCAGCCGTTGCCGCGGCTCGTGCGGGGTGACCAGGGCCACCGGGGTGCCCGGGTCGGTCACAGCCCTTCCGCCCGGTCCTCGCCCAGCGCGGTCAGCCGGTCCCGCAGCCGGGACGCCTCGGCCGGGCGCAACCCGGGCACCCGCGCGTCGCTGGCCGCCGCCGCGGTGTGCAGCTGAACGGTGGCCACGTTGAAGGCGCGCTCCAGCGGACCGGCGGTGACGTCGACGAACTGCATCCGGGCGTACGGCACGATCGACAACCGGCGCACCACCAGGCCGTGGCGGACCAGCAGGTCGTTGTCGCGCTCGGCGTACCCCCAGGCCCGGACGGCGCGCACGATGGTCAGCGCCCGCCACACGCCCAACAGCGACAGGATGACCAGCCCGGCGGTGAACAGCCAGTGCCCGGCGAGCAGCGCCCCGGTCAGCAGGATGCCGCCCAGGACCAGCAGCCACCCGGCGAGGCGCACCAGTTCCACCCCGACGAGGCTGCGCGAGACCGGTTGCCAGGCGACGGTGTCCGGCCACGGTTCCAGGGGATCCCGCGGTCCGACGGCGGACGGGACGGTGGGTACCGCGGAGTCGCTCACCCTCCTGAGATTAGGGGATCACGCTACCGGCGACACCTCGCGCAGGAAGCCGCGAAGCTGGAGGAACTCCCCGAGGGTGACCCGGTGGGTGTCACACGCCAACCAGGTCTTACGCCGCTCGGCGGGGTGCAACCGGGGATTGTTCCACCGTAGCTGCCAGGTCGCGGGGGCTCGGCAGCCTTTGGCGGAGCAGATCAGTGCGGGAACCTCGGCCTCGTCGACGCCTCCGGGCAGGTCAATCACCAGGAGAAGTCTACGGAAACAGCCGTCGTGAAAGTTAGCGCGCCGGGCGGCCACGGGGGAAGCCGCCCGGCGACGGCTGAATGTTACACGCGCCGAACCCCCTCCTGTAAAGCCGTGCCCGATGCCCGTTCCGACGCATCGCGCGTAATGATCGTTTTTCGCCGTGACGGGTCCGTCGACGGTCCCCCGGAGGCCTCCGGGGGTTCGTCGGGAGTCCGTGCGCCGACGCCGCCGGACGGCGAAAGCGGTTCCGCGCGACGCCGCGGTCGACGGACGTGTAAGGCTTGGTGGTCGGCACCCACGCCGACGAGTTCCGCGACCCGCTGTGGAGGACCGGTGGCCCAGCCGACCACGCCCGAGACCACGAACCGCTCCGATGCCGGCGGCGCCCCACCCGCACCGACCACTCCGGCCGAAGACGCCAGCCAGCTCGAGCGCGCCCTGTTCGAGGTCAAGCGGGTGATCGTCGGTCAGGACCGGATGGTCGAGCGGATGTTCGTCGCCCTGCTGGCCCGGGGGCACTGCCTGCTCGAAGGCGTGCCGGGGGTGGCGAAGACGCTGGCCGTCGAGACGCTGGCACGCGTGGTGGGCGGCACGTTCTCCCGCGTTCAGTTCACCCCCGACCT
>DASVVF010000284.1:0-12696 GCA_036386695.1 Catenuloplanes sp.
GGCCTACCGCGACGCGGAGGGTGCCGGACTGGACGCGACGACGTTGCAGCCGCGTACCCAGCGACACATCGCGCTGGGCCGGCGGGCCTGGCAGCGCGGGTACGTGCGGGAGGCGGACCGGTCCGGCTGGCGGGAGCGGTCGATCGGGTTCTTCACCGACCGGCCGGTCGACGTGTTGTTGACCCCGGCCCTGGCCGCCGCGCCACCGGCGGCCGGCGGCTGGTCCGGCCGCGGCTGGTCGGCCAACATCGCGACGAGCATGCGGTACGCCCCGTACGCCGCCCCGTGGAACATCGCCGGGCTGCCGGCGCTGGTGGTACCGGTCGGGGTCCGTCCCGACGGGCTGCCGTTGGCGGTGCAGCTGGTCGGCCCGCCCGGCTCGGAGTTGCAGTTGCTGGCCGTGGCCGGGCAGCTGGAGCTGGTCGCGCCGTGGCGCCGGCACGCGCCCGGCTGGCCCCGGGTCGCCGCCGCGGCCGCCTGACCGGCGGGTATCAGGCGCGGCCCGGCGGCCCGGAGGTCGGCACCGGGTGCGACGATCCAGGCGTGACCGACCCCGCGTTGCTGAGTCTCGCCGACATCCTGGCCGCCCGCGAAGTGTTGACCGGCGTGGTGCGCACCACCCCGCTGGAATCGTCCCGCCCGCTTTCCGCCCAGCTGGGTGGGCCGGTGCTGCTCAAGTGCGAAAACCTGCAGCGCGGGGGGTCGTACAAGGTGCGCGGGGCCTATGTGCGGATCTCCCGGCTGTCCCCGGCGGAACGGGCGCGCGGCGTGGTGGCGGCCAGCGCCGGCAACCACGCCCAGGGGGTGGCCCTGGCCGCCGGCCTGCTCGGTGCGGCCAGCACGGTCTTCATGCCGGTGGGCGCGCCGCTGCCGAAGGTCGCCGCCACCCGCGGCTACGGGGCCGCCATCGAGTTCGCCGGCAGCACGGTCGACGACTGCCTGGTGGCGGCGCGCCGGTTCGCCGACCGGACCGGGGCGATCCTCATCCACCCCTTCGACCACGGCGACATCATCGCGGGTCAGGGCACGGTGGCGCTGGAGATCCTGGAGCAGTGCCCGGAGGTGAGGACGATCATCACCGGGGTGGGTGGCGGGGGACTGGTCTCCGGGGTGGCGGTGGCCGCCAAGGCGCTGCGGCCGGATGTCCGGGTGGTGGGTGTGCAGGCCAGAGGCGCGGCGGCGTACCCGCCGTCGCTGGCCGCCGGGACCCCGGTGCGCCTGGGCGATTACCAGACGATCGCCGACGGCATCGCCGTCGGGCTGCCCGGGGATCTGCCGTTCGCGCATGTCAGCGCCCTGGTCGACGAGGTCGTGACGGTCAGCGACGAGGACATCTCGCGGGCCCTGCTGATGCTGCTGGAGCGCAGCAAACTGGTGGTCGAGCCGGCCGGGGCGGCCGCCGTGGCCGCTCTACTGGCCGGCGCGGTCGCGGTGGAACCGCCGGTGGTGGCGGTGCTGTCCGGCGGCAACATCGACCCGCTGCTGCTGTTGCGGGTGATCGAGCATGGTCTGGCCGCGGCCGGACGTTTCCTGCGGTTCACCGTCCGCTGCGGTGACCGCCCCGGGCAGTTGGCGAGCCTGCTGGGCCAGCTGGCCGAGCACCAGGCCAACGTGGTCGACGTGGCGCATTCGCGGCAGAACCCGCAGCTGCGCCTCGGTGAGGTGGAGGTCGCGCTGTCCGTGGAGACCCGCGGGCCCGAGCACTCGGCGAAGCTGGTCGCCGCGCTGCGCGCCGACGGCTATCCGGTCACCTTCCGGGGTGGCCCCTGACCCGCGCCGGGCGGGGCGGTCAGCCGCCGAAGGCGGTGAACTTCACGACCGTGACCTTGATGTCGGCACCGCTGGGGGCGGTGTACGTGACGGTCTGGCCGGCGCCGGCGCCCATGATCGCCTTGCCCAGGGCGGACTCCGGGCTGTACACGGTCAGCTCGGTCGTGGCCGAGACCTCCCGGGAGCCCAGCAGGAACGTCTCGGTGTCGGCCGCGTCGTCGTCGAAGTAGATCGTCACGACGGTCCCCGGGGCGACGTTGTCGGCGACCTTGGGCTCACCGACCTGCGCCTTGCGCAGCAGGTCCTGCAGGTAGCGGATGCGCCCCTCCTGCTTGCCCTGCTCCTCGCGGGCGGCGTGGTAGCCGCCGTTCTCGCGGAGGTCTCCCTCTTCGCGCCGGGCGTTGATCTCGGCGGCGATCACCGGACGGTTGGCGATCATCTCGTTGAGCTCGCCCTGCAGTTTGTCGTAAGCGTCCTGGGACAGCCAGGTGTTGGACGCCTCGCGATCTGAACTGGACACAGACGATCTCCTCGGTGAGCGTGCGGTGGACGGGTGGAAAGTAGGGTCGAAAGGGATGGAAGAACCGACTTTACCAGTTGGCCACCCCCGCTCCCATCTGATGATCTTGAAACGATCAACCGGCCGGCCGGCAGCGCACCACCTCGCCGATGAACGGGCGGGCCGTCGTCCGGACCACCTCGCGGGCGACCGCCAGGCGGCGCTGCGGTTCGGCCCGTACCGGCACCTCGACGCGGCCCACCTCCACGCCGTCGTACGAGCGGGCCCGCAGGGCGCAGACCGCCGCCCCGCCGGGCGGCAGGTTAACCCGGAAGTCCACCACCACCTGGGTGTCGGTGATGCCGGTGTAACCGATGAGCTGCGCGTCGTACAGCGGGTCGCCGTAGAGCCGGTACAGGCGCACGGCGATCAGCGTGCCGGCGATGAGCACCCCCATGGCGAGCACCACGGCCAGCGCGGGACGTCGCCGGCGCTCGCGGCGTCGCCCGTAACGCCCGGGCGGGAACACCGGGGGGCCGGCGGCGGGTGTGGCGTGCGTCTCGGTCACCGGACCTGGACTCCTGCGGTAGTTGTCGGTGCGATCGGCAAGAATGGCGAAGTCCATCTTCGCAGCCGACGACAGGAACCACCCGGCCGGTCACCCGGCGACGAGGAGAACCCCGTGGCAGAGCAGTTGCGCCTCATGGCGGTGCACGCCCACCCCGACGACGAGTCGAGCAAGGGTGCGGCGACGATGGCCAGGTACGTCGCCGAGGGCGTCCAGGTCCTCGTGGTCACCTGTACCGGCGGCGAGCGCGGCAGCGTACTCAACCCCAAGCTGGACCGTCCCGACGTCTGGGCCGACATCGCCAACATCCGCCGCGCCGAGATGGACGCCGCCCGGGCCATCCTGGGGGTCGACCAGGCCTGGTTGGGATTCGTCGACTCCGGGCTGCCCGAGGGCGACCCGTTGCCGCCGTTGCCCGAGAGTTGTTTCGCCCTGCTCGACCCGGAGATCGCCGCCGAGCCGCTGGTGCGACTGATGCGCGAGTTCCGCCCGCACGTCGTGGTCACCTACGACGAGAACGGCGGCTATCCGCACCCGGACCACATCATGTGCCACCGGGTCAGCGTGGCGGCGTTCGACGCCGCCGGCGACCCTGAGCGCCACCCGCAGCTCGGCGACCCGTGGCAGCCGCTCAAGCTCTACTACCACGCCGGCTTCTCCCGGGCCCGGGTGCTGGCGTTGCACGAGGGCATGCTGGCGGCCGGGATGGAGTCGCCCTACGCCGAATGGCTGGAGAAGTGGGACCCCAGCCGCGACCGCGGCGACCGGATCACCACCCGGGTCGACTGCGCCGACTATTTCGACGTCCGCGACGACGCCCTGCGTGCCCACGCCACCCAGGTCGACCCGGACGGCTTCTGGTTCCGCGTTCCGCTGGAGCTGCAGAAGCGGGTCTGGCCCACCGAGGACTTCGAACTCGTCCGCTCCATGGTCGACAGCCCGGTGCCCGAGTCGGATCTGTTCGCCGGAGTGCGCGAGACCGTGCACACCGGCTGATCAGAGCCGGGGCGTACGGTGGGGGACGTCGTCGACGCAGGAGGGAGGGTCCCACATGCTGAACGTGGCCGAGGTGCTCGCGGAGAACAATTTCGGTGACACCCGCTCCGGATCCCTCGCCGGCCCGGCCGGCTTGCTGATCATCGTGTTGCTGAGCATCGCCACCGTGCTGCTGATCCGCAACATGAACGCGCGGTTGCGCCGGCTGCCGGACCGCTTCCCTGATCAGATCGACCCGGCCGTCGAACAGGACAAAGCAGAAGGCGAGAAGCCTCCGGCCGAGCCCGAGGTGCGCGGCTGAGCCCGGCGGTGCGGCGCCGACCGTCCCGGCGACCCGTCGGCGGGGCGGTCGGTACCCTCGCGGGCACCTGAACATCGGCCAAACCGATCCGTCAACCCCTGTTGTGCCCTGCCAGATTGCCTTAGCCTTCCGCCGGGGGCACAACGTCCTCTGACCCTGCGCGGAAAGGGGGCGTCGTCGATGAGTGCCTATCGCCGCAACCCCGCCGGCAGGGTGCTCGACCGTGGCGCCGGGAAGCTCGCCGGTTCCCGCCGGTGGCAGGTGCACGTCGCGGTGCTCATCCTGGCCGCTTCCGTCGCCCTGGGCGGGCTGCGCCTGCCGATGCAGCTGCCGGACGACCCGCGATGGTCGCCGCTGACCCGGTCAGCGGTGGTGGTCGCCCTGTTCGCCCTGGCCCAACTCGCCCGCCTGCGGCTGCGGGTGCCCTCCGGATCGGTCAGCGTCACCTGGGGCGAGGCGGCACTGATCATCGGCCTGTACCTGGCGCCGGCGGGCTGGCTGCCGGCCGCCACCTTCATCGGCGTCGGCGCGGCCTGGCTGCTGTTGGCCGCGGTGAGTGACCACAAACCCGCCGACGCGCTGCACACCGCCGCGTCGATGACCGTCGCGGTGGCGGCCGCCGCGGCCGTCACCACGTCGATCGCCGACCCGCTCGGGGCCGCCCCGACCCCGGTGCTGGCGGTGGCCCTGGTGCTCGGGTCGCTGGCGTACCTGCTGGTCACTGCCGGTTTCGCCGCGCTGTGCCTGGCGCAGCGCCACGGGGTGCCGATGCGCGCCCTGGTGTTCCCGGCGCTGCGCGGCAAGCTGCTGATGTTCGTCGGCAACGTGGTCGTCGGCCTGGTCGTCATCGTCATGCTGGCCCGGGATCCACTGTGGCTGCTCGCGTTGCCGCCGGGGCTCTGGCTCCTGCAGCAGACGTACGGTCACCGGCTGCGCGCCGATGACGAACGGCGCGCCTGGGAGGCCCTGGCCGAGGCGACCGGGTCGCTCAACCAACTCGACGAGGACGGGGTGGCCGCCGCCGGGGTGCGTGGCGCGCTGACCCTGTCCGGAGCCGAGCGGGTCCAACTCGACGTGGTCCGCCCGGGCGGGCCGGGCCGCCGTTTCGTCGGTGAGTCGTCCGGGGTGGTGGTCGAGATCGACGCCGTTCCGGAGCCGGACCGGGCGACCGGACCCGGCACGACGGTGTTCGACCCCGACGCGACCGACGACGCGTTCCATTCCGTCGCGGCCGGCAACCGTACGGTGAACCGACCGTTGAGCGTGGGCGAGATCTCCGTCGGTGAGTTGCGGATCTGGTACCCGGGTCCGGCGATGCCCGGACCGCGCGAACAACTGGCCATGGCGACCTTCGCCGACGCCCTGGGCGGGGCCCTGCACGACGCGGCCACCCACCGCGAGTTGCGGCTGCTGACCGACCGGTCGTCGCACGCGGCGGTGCACGACCCACTGACTGGACTGACCAACCGCGCCGCACTGCTCACCCAGGGGGAGTCGCTGCTGCGGCTGCTCGACCGGGGTGAACCGGTGGCGCTGCTGCTGCTCGACATCGACCACTTCAAAGAGGTCAACGAAACCCTCGGGCACAGCGCCGGCGATCAGTTGCTGGTCGCCGCCGCCAACCGGCTGACCGGGCTGACCCGCCCCGGTGAACTGTTGGCCCGGCTCGGTGGTGACGAGTTCGCGCTGCTCACCCCGATCCGGTCGATGGCGGCCCGGGCCGGGCCCGGCGGTGCCGCCCCGGCGTCCGCCGGGGGCACCACCGCGCCCGACCCGCCGCCGGGCGTCGGGCCGGGGCCGTTGCCGACCGCGGTCCTGCGCGCTCGGGAGATCGTCGAGCGGCTGGCCGTGCCGATCGAGGTGGCGGGGGTGCAGCTGGTCGTGGAGGCCTCGGTCGGCGTGGTGGTGGCCGGAGCCGGCATGTCCGACATGGCGGAGCTGGTGCGCCGGGCCGACATCGCCATGTACCACGCCAAGGACGGTGGGGTGAGCGTCGCCGCGTACGACGACGCCACCGACGCCGCCAGCACCGACGAGCTGGCGCTGCTGGCCGAGCTGCGCGAGGCGCTTGCGACGAACGACCAGCTGTGCCTGGCGTTGCAGCCGGCGGTTGACCTGGTCACCGGCATGCCCACCGGAGTGGAGGCGCTGATCCGGTGGCACCACCCCCGTCGGGGATGGTTGATGCCGGGCGACTTCATCCGGGTGGTCGAGGGCAGCGAGCTGTTGCGCCCGTTCACCCGCTACGTCGTCGACCGGGCGCTGACCGCGGCCGCCGACTGGGCCGGTCAGGGCCTGGAGCTGCCCATCTCGGTCAACGTCTCGGCGCGCAGCCTGCTCGACCGGCAGTTGGCGGGCGAGATCGCCGAGCTGCTGCGCCGGCACCGGGTGCCCGCGCACCGGCTGGTGCTGGAGATCACCGAGACGGTGGTGATGAGCGAGCAGGACGTGATCGACGAGGTGCTGGCGGAGCTGCGGGCCATGGGCGTGCAGCTGTCGGTGGACGACTTCGGCACCGGCTACTCGTCGCTGACGTTCCTGACCCGCGTCGCGGTCAACGAATTGAAGATCGACCGGTCGTTCGTGGGCCGGATGGCGGACTCGACCGAGGCGGCCGCGATCGTGCGGACCACTGTGGATCTGGGCCGGGCGCTGGGCCTGCGGGTCGTCGCCGAGGGCGTCGAGACGGCCGCCCAACGGCTGGCCCTGGCCGACCTGGGCTGCAACGCCGCCCAGGGGTACCACTTCTGCAAACCGTTGCCGTCCGACAAGATCGTCCCGGCGTTGCGGTTGCTGGGCGAGGCGGCGCCAGCCAGGGTGCTGGCCCTGCGCGCCGACGACGCGTCCTAGCGGACTCGGTGGGCGTGCCGGGACGGGCCGGTCGCGGCCGACGGCGCGGGCGCCCTGGCCAGGGCTGACGGGCGGCCTACCGTCGGTGACGATACGGTGGCGTGATGGCGAACCGGCTGGCCGACGTGACAAGCCCATACCTGCTGCAGCACGCCGACAACCCGGTCGACTGGTGGCCGTGGGGCACTGAGGCCTTCGAGGAGGCGCGGCGCCGGGACGTACCGGTGATCATCTCCGTCGGGTACGCGGCCTGCCACTGGTGTCACGTGATGGCCCACGAGTCGTTCGAGAACGAGGCCGTCGGCCACCTGATGAACGCCGACTTCGTCAGCGTCAAAGTGGACCGCGAGGAACGGCCGGACGTCGACGCGGTCTACATGACCGCCACCCAGGCGATGACCGGGCAGGGCGGCTGGCCGATGACCGTCTTCGCCACCCCCGACGGGCAGCCGTTCTTCTGTGGCACGTACTTCCCCCGCGACGCCTTCGTCCGGCTCCTGCAGTCGGTCTCCACCGCCTGGCGCGAGCAGCGTGACGCCGTGCTCAAGCAGGGCTCCGCCGTGGTCGAGGCCATCGGTGGCGCCCAGCTGGCCAGCGGCCCGACCGCGCCGATCTCCGCCGAGCTGCTCGACACCGCCGCCGACCAGCTGGCCAAGGAACACGACGGGGCGTACGGCGGGTTCGGCGGGGCGCCGAAGTTCCCGCCGCACATGGACCTGCTGTTCCTGCTGCGCCACCACCAGCGCACCGGGTCCCCGCGCGATCTGGAGGTGGTCCGGCACACCTGCGAGCAGATGGCCCGCGGCGGCATCTACGACCAGCTCGCCGGCGGGTTCGCCCGGTACTCCGTCGACCACACCTGGACGGTGCCGCACTTCGAGAAGATGCTCTACGACAACGCCCTGCTGCTGCGGGTCTACACCCAGCTGTGGCGGCTGACCGGCGACCCGTTGGCCCGCCGGATCGCCGACGAGACGGCCCGGTTCCTGCTGCGCGACCTGGCCACCGACGCCGGCGGGCTGGCCAGTGCCCTGGACGCCGACACCGAAGGGGTCGAGGGCCTGACGTACGCGTTCACCCCGGACCAGCTCGTCGAGGCGTTGGGCCCCGACGACGGCCGGTGGGCGGCCGACCTGTTCCAGGTCACCCCGGGCGGGACGTTCGAGCACGGCAGCAGTGTGCTGGTGCTGGCCCGGGACATCGACGACGCCGACCCGGCGGTGGTCGAGCGGTGGCGCGACGTACGGGGGCGCCTGCTCGCCGCCCGCGACCAGCGCCCGCAGCCGGCCCGCGACGACAAGGTGGTCGCCTCCTGGAACGGCCTGGCCGTGACCGCCCTGGTGGAACACGCCACCCTCACCGGGGCCGGGGAGTCCGCGGTCGCCGCCCGGCGACTCGCCGAGGTGCTCGCCGAGCGGCACCTGGTGGACGGGCGGCTGCGCCGGGTCTCCCGCGCCGGGGTGGTCGGTCAGCCGGCCGGAGTGCTGGAGGACTACGGTTGCGTCGCCGAGGCGTTCTGCGCCGTGCACCAGCTCACCGGCGAGGGGCGGTGGCTGGAGCTGGCCGGACAGCTGCTGGACGTGGCGTTGAGCCGGTTCGGCAACGGCCGGGGCGGGTTCTACGACACCGCCGACGACGCCGAGCGGCTGGTGGCCCGCCCCGCCGACCCGACCGACAACGCCACCCCGTCGGGGCTGTCCGCGGTGGCCGCCGCACTGGTGGCCTACTCGGCGCTGTCCGGGCGGTCGAGCTACCGGGAGGCCGCCGAGGCGGCCGTGGAGACGGTGGCGGCCATCGTCGCCTCCCATCCCCGCTTCACCGGCTACTCCGCCGCGGTCGCCGAGGCGTTGCTGGCCGGCCCGTACGAGATCGCCGTGGTCAGCGCCGACCCGGCCGGTGACCCGCTGGTGGCGGCCGCGCACCAGCACGCCCCGCCGGGCTCGGTGGTGGTGACCGGAGCACCGGATCAGCCCGGTGTGCCGCTGTTGGCCGACCGACCCCTGCTCGACGGGCGGTCCACCGCGTACGTCTGCCGCGGTTTTGTCTGTGACCGTCCGGTGACCGCCGCCGACGACCTGATCGCCCGGCTGACCCCGCCCGGCTGACCCTGCCCGGCTGACCCTGCCCGCTTGACCCCGCCCGGCTGACCCGATCGGGTGATGGGCGGCCCGGCGGGCGGGCTTGTGGCCTTGATCACCCGGACCGGGTGTGCCCGGGGTCCGGGCTCCGGGTCGGCCGGCGGCCGCCGCTAGGCTGGCGGCCGAGATGGATACCAGAACCGGTCTGCCCGTGGTCGGCATGGTGGGCGGCGGGCAGTTGGCCCGGATGACCCACCAGGCCGCGATCGCCCTGGGCCAGTCGCTGCGCGTGCTGGCCGCCGCCCCCGACGACGGTGCCGCCCTGGTGGCCGCCGACGTCCACCTCGGCCAGCACACCGACCTGGCCGCGCTGCGCGAGTTCGCCGCGGGCTGCGACGTGCTCACCTTCGACCACGAGCACGTGCCCACCGGGCACATCGAGGCACTCGCCGCCCAGGGCGTCGCCGTGTATCCCGGTGCCGCGGCCCTGGTGCACGCCCAGGACAAGCGGGTGATGCGCGAGCGGCTGGCCGAACTCGGGTTCCCGGTGCCACGGTGGCGTGCGGTCGGCACCGGCAACGACATCGCCGCCTTCGCGTCCGGGACCGGCTGGCCGGTGATCGCCAAGGCGGTCCGCGGCGGGTACGACGGCCGCGGCGTCTGGTTCCTCGCCGGCCCGTCCGAAGCCGCCGAGCTGGTCGCCACCGGCACCGAGCTGATCGTCGAGGAGCGGGTCGAGCTGCGCCGGGAGCTGTCCGCCCTGGTGGCCCGCTCACCGTTCGGGCAGGTGGCGGCGTACCCGGTGGTGCAGACCGTGCAGCGCGACGGCATCTGCGTCGAGGTGCTGGCGCCCGCGCCGGGGGTGCCCGAGGAGCTGGCAGTGGCCGCGCAGGAGATGGCCATCGGCATCGCGACGAAGCTGGGCGTGGTGGGGCTGCTCGCCGTGGAGCTGTTCGACACCGGCGCCGGGCTGGTCGTCAACGAGCTGGCCATGCGACCGCACAACTCCGGTCACTGGAGCATCGAGGGTTCCCGCACCTCGCAGTTCGAGCAGCACCTGCGGGCGGTGCTGGACTACCCGATGGGCGACACCGCGCTCACCGCCCCGGCGGTGGCGATGGCGAACGTGCTCGGCGGCCCACCCGGGGGCATTTCGATAGACGAACGGCTGCATCACCTCTTCGCCGCCGACCCGGGCGCCAAGGTGCACCTCTACGGCAAGCAGGTGCGCCCGGGACGCAAGATCGGGCACGTGACCGTGCTCGGTGAGGACATGACGCAGGTCCGGGCGCGCGCCATCCGGGCCGCCCGCTGGCTGCAGGAAGGAGCGGGATGACACCGACCGTTGGCGTGATCATGGGCAGCGACTCGGACTGGCCCACCATGCGGGCCGCCGCCGCCGCGCTGGACGAGTTCGGGGTGGCGCACGAGGTGCGGGTCGTGTCGGCACACCGGACGCCGCGCGCCATGCTCGACTACGCAGCCGCCGCCGCCGGCCGGGGGCTACAGGTGATCATCGCCGGGGCCGGTGGGGCGGCGCACCTGCCCGGCATGGTCGCCTCGATGACCCCGCTGCCGGTGATCGGGGTGCCGGTGCCGTTGGCTCACCTGGACGGGATGGACTCGTTGTTGTCCATCGTGCAGATGCCCGCCGGCGTGCCGGTGGCGACCGTGTCGATCGGCGGAGCCCGCAACGCCGGGCTGCTCGCCGTCCGGATCCTGGCCGCCGCCGACCCCACCCTGCGGGCCCGGATGGAAGACTTCCAGGCCGGCCTGGAGGCGTTGGTGGCAGAGAAGGACAACGCCCTACGCTCGTCGCTGACCGGCCCGGACGCGCGGTAGCCGTCACCGGCCCGGCTTCGCCGTCACCGGCCCGGCTTCGCTGACACCGGCCCGGTCGTCGCCGCCGGCGGCGGAGTCCGGGTCAGCGCAGCGCGGTGAGGGCGCCGCGGACCCGCTCCTGGGTGCGCCGCCGCCGACTCTCGTTGCTGGCCCCCACCGCCAGCAGGACGACGCCGACCGGAATGAGCACCAGCCACGGACCGACCTGGGTGACGGTGAAGTGCACCGCGGTGATGGCGGTCACCACCGCGCCGACCACGACCGGTGCCTGTTGCCGCCACCGCGCGCCGGCGATCAGCGTGCCGACCGCGCCGAACAGCAACAGCGCCTGCCGCAGGTCGCTGGTGTCGGTCGACAGCACGATCACCGTGGTCGGGACGAACGCGGCCAGCAGCGCCGGCCCATACGCCACCCAACTGCTCAGGTCGGCGCGGTGCCGCGACTCCAGCACCCCGACCAGCAGGGCCAGCGCCGCGAACGGCAGCGTGTACGCCTCCGGTAGCGCCACATCGGACTGCCGCATGAGCAGCCACCAGGCGCCGACCTCGAAGGCCACCGCCAGCCAGAACAGGATCCGGCGCTCACCGGCGCGTCGGCCGGCCCGGGTCGCGGCGATGCCGAGCACGGCCCCCCAGGCGGCCATCAGCGCCGCCACGTGCCGCGGTGAGTCGTACGCCAGCGCCACGGCCAGCAGCGCCGCGGCGAAACCGCTCCACTCCACCGCCGAGGCCTCCCGGGCCGCCTCCGGCAGGCTCAGCCGCGGCAGGGTCGCCTCCACGATGAGCAGCGCCGCCCCCACGGCCAGCACGCCGAACGCGGACCACGCCGGTTCCAGCCCGGCGACGAGCCCCGCGGTCAGGGCGAACAGCTGGCCGAACGTGGCGGCGAACAGCCAGCCGAGGATGCGCGCCGGCTCGCTGCGCCCGGCCATCGCCGCGGTCACCCCGACCCCGACCGCGCTGCCCAGCGTGAACAGGGTCAGCTGCCGGTTGGCGAGGCTGCCGGCCAGGCCGGCCCCGCCGGCGGCCAGACCGATGCCGAAGACGACGTTACGGGTGGCGCGCAGCAGGGCCGCCCGTTGCACCAGCGGGGGCGGGGTGAGGGCCAGCCCGAGAACCGAGATGGTGAACACCGCCAGCGCCGCCATGGTGGCGGCGGGCCAGGGGGCGTCCAGCGCGATCGGCGCGATCAGCAGCGTCACCGCGAGGCCGGGCAGCACCACCGGCACGGCGTGCGCCGGGCGGGTGCCGCTGAAGCCGACCGCGGCCAGGGCGGCGGCCAGGGTGAGCAGCAGAGCGGCCAGCACGCTGGTGCCGTCCACCTGCCGGCCGGGCACCGGATCGGTCAGCACCGCCGGCGGGCCCTGCCAGATCTGACCGAGGGTCTGGTACGGGTCGACCAGCGCCGCCACCAGCACCGGGGCGATCGAGGCGACCGCCAGCGCGGTGGGCAGTGCGGCGACGGCCATCGCCCCGGTGGCGGGGCTGACCGACCATCGACCGCGCAGCCCGGCCGGGCGCCGCGCCGACCAGCCGCGAGCACGGCCACGGGTACGGGTCCGGCCGATGGTGGCCGACCACCGGCGCTCGGGTGCGACGGTGAGCCCGGGGGCCCGGGTCGCCCCGCGCAGCAGTTCCGCGATCACCCCGAGCAGCGCCGCCGCCGCGGCGTACAGGGCGGTGGGGTGGTCGGTCGGCAGCGACGCGACGGCGGTGATGGTCGCACCGCCGACGAGCCCGACGGTGGCCCACGGCAGGTACTGCGGGATCGACCGGCCGAGCAGGGCCAGCAC
>DASVVF010000285.1:0-3376 GCA_036386695.1 Catenuloplanes sp.
AGGCCATCGGGCCGGCCACCGCGGCCGCGCCGGCGGTCAGGGCCGCGGTCTTCAGGACGTCGCGGCGGGCCAACCCCTGCGACGGGTGGTCGTCGTTCATGCTGCGCCTCCAGGCAAGTCGGTGGGAGCCGCGACCGACGACGGACACGCCTCGCGCGATCGTGAATACATCCGGTCAATGCCCGTTTCCATTGGCATCGCTGACCTGCTGGTGGCGACCCCGAGAAGGGTCCCTGGTGCCGCACCCGCCATGGCCAACTCCGGTGTCCGACCCATCTCGTTCGTTACATCACCGTAACGGAGGCAAACGTACGTCAATGTCTTGACACCGTCAATAGGCCGGTGAAGGGCCGGCGACGCCAGGTCAGTCGTACCATGTCTGCTTGCGCGGTGGCCGTCACGTGCGACCCGCCACGGGTGCGCCCTCGGCCCTTTCTGCGACAATCAGCGGCGTGTCCGACGCCGCGCACGGGGGTCTGCGACCGGCCGCGCCACCACTGGTCCCCGAGGTGCTGATCCGGCAGGCGGCGGAGTCGACCGGCCTGTGGGAATTGGCCGGCGGCGGCTACCGCAGTGACGAACCGCCGCCGTTCTGGGCGTTCCCGTGGGCCGGCGGCCAGGCGTTGGCCCGCTACGTCCTGGACCACCGGGAGGCCGTGTCCGGCCGGCGGGTGCTCGACCTGGCCGCCGGGTCCGGCCTGGTGGGCATCGCCGCGGCGCTGGCCGGTGCCGCGTCGGTGCGGGCGGTGGACTCGGACCCGGCGGCGATCGCGGCGGTCGCGGTGAACGCCGGGCTCAACGGGGTCGCGGTGACCGGGTGGGCCGGCGACCCGCTCGACGGCGACGCCGGCCCGGCTGATCTGGTACTGGCCGGTGATGTCTTCTACAGCCAGGCGATGGCCGCCCGGGTACTGCGCTTCGTCCGCCGGGCCGCCGACGGGGGCGCCCGGGTGCTGGTCGGCGACGCCCACCGCGGGTTTCTGCCGGCCCGACTCTTCCACGACCTGGGCGGCTACGACGTCCCGGTGCCGCCGGCGCTGGAGGATACCCGGCTGCGCCGGGCCACCGTGTACGAGTTGCGGTCGCGCGCCGGCGCCAACTGAGACGTCCGCGCGCCCTCCCGCGCGCTGGCGGGTGGCCGACGCCACATAGGTGGCTTCACCACGCAACTAGTTGCCTCGTGCAACCATAGCCGTCGGGAGGTGATGCCACGTGGCGCAGGACGCCCAGCCGGTCGACAGTGGGCAGCCGGCAGTGCCGGACCAGCCGGCCGATCCGGCCGAGACCACCGAGGCGCTGATCGTGGAGTTGGTGCGGTTCGCCCGGCTCACCGGACGGATGCGGGCCATGCTGAGTCGGGACGAGTCGACGACCGACCAGTCGACTCTGCTGCTCCTGCTACCCCTGCTGCACGAGGGACCGCTGCGGGTCACCGATCTGGCCGAGCTCAAGCACACCGACCCGTCCACCGTCAGCCGACAGGCCGCCCAACTGGTCCGGTCCGGGCTGGTGCACCGGCAGGCCGATCCGGTCGACGGGCGGGCGTCCCGGCTGGCGCTGACCCCGGCCGGTGAGTCGGCCTGCCGCCGCCTGCTGACCGCCCGACGCGACGCGGTCGCGGGGGCCTTGGGCGACTGGCCGACCGCCCGGGTCGCCCTGTTCACCGAGTTGTTCCGGGAGTTCAACAGCTCCGTCGAAGCACACCAGCTACCCGGCCCCATGGGCTGCCCGGGAAACCGGCCCGTCGCGCCGGCCGCCACACCCCCTCAGGAGAACCATGAGTAAGCGCAGCGAGCAGACCCGACAGCTCAGGAGTGCCGGGCACCCCGTGGTGACGCCATGACGGCGGCCGCCGGCGGCGTCGGCGGGCGGCCGGGACCGGACGCGTCGGGCGCGTTCACCCACCGGCAGATCATCACCATCCTGATCGGCCTGATGATGGGCATGTTCCTCGCCGCCCTGGACCAGACCATCGTCGCCACCGCGATCCGGACGATCGCCGACGACCTCAACGGGTTCTCCCTGCAGGCGTGGGCGACGACCGCCTTCCTGATCACCTCGACGATCTCCACCCCGCTCTACGGCAAGCTGTCGGACATCTACGGCCGCCGACCGTTCTTCATCTTCGCCATCGCCGTCTTCATCGCCGGGTCCGCGCTGTGCGGCCTGGCCGACTCGATGTACCAGCTGGCGATCTTCCGGGCCATCCAGGGCGTCGGCGCCGGTGGCCTGATGTCGCTGGCCCTGGCGATCATCGGCGACATCGTCCCGCCCCGGGAGCGGGCCCGCTACCAGGGTTACTTCCTGGCCGTCTTCGGCACCTCCAGTGTCCTCGGCCCGATCCTGGGCGGGTTCTTCGCTGATGCCGGCTCGGTGTTCGGGGTGGCCGGCTGGCGCTGGATCTTCTACATCAACGTGCCGATCGGGCTGGCCGCGATGGTGGTGGTGCTACGGGTCCTGCACCTGCCGCACCACCGGCAGAACCACCGGATCGACTGGCCCGGCGCGCTGGCGTTGATCGTCGCCCTGGTGCCGCTGCTCACCGTCGCGGAGCAGGGTCGCACGTGGGGCTGGGACTCCGGGCGCTCGATCCTCTGCTACGTCGTGGGCGCCGTGGGGCTGGTGCTGTTCCTGCTCGCCGAGCGCGCCTACGGCGACGAGGCGCTGCTGCCGCTACGGCTCTTCCGGCAGCGCACGATGGCGGTCAGCGCGGGCGCCAGCACCATCCTCGGCATGGCGATGTTCGGTGGCCTGGTGACGTTGCCGCTGTATCTGCAGATCGTCAAGGGTTCCTCGCCCACCATCGCCGGCCTGCAGCTCATTCCGTTCGTGCTGGGCATCATGGCCGGCTCGGTGGTGGCCGGCCAGCTGATCTCGCGAACCGGCCGCTACCGCGTCTTCCCGATCATCGGCAGCCTGCTGATGGTGGTGGCGCTGGGCCTGTTCTCCCTCATCGGGGCCGACACCCCGTTGTGGCGGACCATGCTGATCATGCTGCTGATGGGGCTGGGCCTGGGCGGCAACATGCAGCCGATGATCACCGCTGTGCAGAACGCGGTCTCGCCGCGGGAGATCGGGGTGGCCACCTCCGCCGTCACCTTCTTCCGCCAGATGGGTGGCACGCTGGGCGCCGCCGTCTTTCTGTCGGTGCTGTTCAGCCTGCTCCCCGACAAGATCGGTTCGGCCCTCGGAGCGGCCCGGGCGACCCCGGAGTTCCAGCAGGCCGTGGCCGCCGACCCGGCCCAGGCCCGGATCCTGGAACGGGTCCAGGCACAGCAGAACGCCGGCGGTGGCGCCCTGGACGACACGTCCTTCATCTCCCAGTTGACCGACGTCGTCTCACACCCGGTCCGGGTGGGCTTCTCCGAGGCGATGA
>DASVVF010000286.1:0-13217 GCA_036386695.1 Catenuloplanes sp.
CTGCAGCGGGCGGACACCGACGAGCGACCTCGGGGCGGTTCCACCTACACCCGGCGATCGGAGAGCACGTACAGCGCCCGGGCGGGACGGGAGATGCAGGCCACCGCGGCGCGCCAACGTCCCTCCGCGGTGGCCTACGACGAGTTGTACGAGGACTCGGCCCCGGGCGGGCCGCTCGCCGCGATGGCGTACACCCTCGGTTGCTACGGGGTCCCGGTGCTGCTCACCGGGATCTACATCCTGTTCCTTGAGTCCGACCAGCAGACGCGCGCCGTGAGCACGCTAGCGTCGGCGGCCCCGCAGTTCCTCGCCTCCCTGCTGCTGAGCCTGCTGGTAGCGGTGGGTCTGCGCCGGGTGAGCGGAGCGTGGAAATCGCCCAGCGTGGGCGTGGCCGCCGCGGTGATGGGTGGGGGGCTGGCCACCGTGCTGACGTCAGCGATCACCGGCCAGGCGCTCGGCTGATCAGGCCGGACGGCACGTCGTACGACGACGAAGGGCGCGCCCAACGGGCGCGCCCTTCGTGTGACAGCCGTGCGGTTACCTGGCCGCGACCACGGTGAGTGGGAAGGTCGCGGTGACCTCCGGGTGCAGTTTGATCCGCACCTGGTGGGAACCGACCGTCTTGATGTGGCCGGGCAGTTCGAGACGCCGACGGTCGAGCACCGGGCCACCGGCCCGCTTCACGGCGTCGACGACCTCAGCGGCGGTGACGGAGCCGAACAGGCGACCGCCGTCGCCGGCTCGCACCGACAGGTTCACTTTCAGGCCCTCAAGCTGGCTCTTGACGTCCGTGGCGTGGCCGAGGTCGCGGATCTCCCGGGCCGAGCGGGCCCGCTTGATGATCGAGACCTGCTTCTCGGCGCCCTTGGTCCAACCGATCGCGAACCCCTGCGGGAGCAGGTAGTTGCGGCCGTAGCCGTTCTTGACCTCGACGATGTCGCCGGGGGTGCCGAGGCCCGACACCTCCTGGGTGAGGATGATCTTCATATCGACGCCCTCCCTCAGCGAGCCGTCGCGGTGTACGGCAGGAGCGCCATCTCACGGGCGTTCTTGACCGCGCGGGCGATCTGCCGCTGCTGCTGGGACGTCACCCCGGTGACCCGCCGAGCGCGGATCTTGCCGCGGTCGGAGATGAACTTGCGCAGCAGCGCGGTGTCCTTGTAGTCGATGTAGGTGATCCCGTCCTTGTCGAGCGGGTTCACCTTCTTCTTGGGCTTGCGCAGTGCCGCAGCCTTCGCCATTGCTCTTGCTCCTGAGTTGATCCGCTCGCTCACGCACCCGCCCGTGCGTGCCGTCCTGCCCCGGTTTCCCACCGGCAGCTGGCCGGCGGGGGTCGGGGCGTCAGACGGCGCAGGGCCGTCGCGCTTCGCGCACTAGAAAGGTGGCTCGTCGTCGAAGTTGTTGCCGCCGCCCGAACCGGGCGACCCCGAGGCGGGTGCCGCCGTGGCCCAGGGGTCGTCGAAGTTGCCTCCGCCGCCCTGCGCACCGCCGCCGCCCTGCCCACCGCCGCCACCGGAGGCGCCGAAGCCACCGCCACCGCCACCGCCACCGGAACGCGACATCTTCTGCACCTTCGCCGTGGCGTACCGCAGCGACGGGCCGATCTCGTCGACCTCAAGCTCGATGACGGTGCGCTTCTCGCCCTCGCGCGTCTCGTACGACCGCTGACGCAGTCGGCCCGAGACGATCACGCGAGCGCCGCGCTGCAGTGACTCGGCGACGTGCTCCGCCGCCTGCCGCCACACCGTGCAGGCAAGGAAGAGCGGCTCGCCGTCCTTCCACTCGTTGGACGCCTTGTCCATGAAGCGGGGGGTCGAAGCCACCCGGAACTTGGCGACCGCCGCACCCGACGGGGTGAAACGCAACTCGGGGTCATCGGTCAGGTTCCCGATGACCGTGATGGTGGTGTCTCCTGCCATGACCATCTCCTCGCGCCTCGTCGTCTTCCGTCGCAGGCTCGCAGAGCCCTACGACAGGATCCGACGGGGGTGATCCGGGCGTGCCGGGACTACGGGTTAGCGGGTCTCCGGCCGAATGACCTTGGTACGCAGCACCGACTCGTTCAGTCGCAACTGGCGATCCAGCTCGGCCACCGCTTCGGGCGTCGCCTGGAGGTCGATGACGGCGTAGATGCCCTCGGCCTTCTTGTTGATCTCGAACGAGAGGCGCCGGCGGCCCCACACGTCGAGCTTCTCCACCGAGCCACCCGCGGTCCGGATCACGTTGAGGTACGTGTCGAGAGACGGGGCGACGGTGCGCTCCTCGAGACTTGCATCGAGGATCACCATGATTTCGTAGTGACGCAAGACGTACTCACCTCCTCTGGTCTGATGGCCACGGTCTCTCCGTGGCAGGAGGGTCAGGCGTCGTTCATGACATGTCGCCGTGGGGGAACCCACGGCGACACGGTGAACCGGACAAGAGTACCCGAGCACGACCGCGTCACCGCGCTCGGCCCCCGGACCGCGAAAGGGCCCCCGTCCTGCGCGGATGCCGCGCGGGACGAGGGCCACAGCGAGAAGCCGCGGAGCGCCCCATCCGCATTCGTTGGGTGGGACCTGGGGAGGAACGACCACACCGATGAGGTTGGATAACAGCGCCCCGCGGAGCCTGGCAGGTCTAGCTTACGCGGTTTATGTCCGAAATGCTCGGAGAGACGTAATAGTCCGAATTAATCCTGTGCCCACGCCGAACACGCAGATGCCGGCCACCAGGACCAACAGCGCGAACGGACTGGTCCCGGTAACCGGCACCATCGCCACCGGCTCGGCCACCTCCTGGACCGCCAAGGGTTGCGCCTCGCCGGCCCGGTCCGCCGCCGGGGCCGGTCGGGGCGGGTCGAGGGCGGCCGAACTGCCCTCGGTGGCCGGGGCCGACGCACGCCGGGGAGCAACCGGCTCCGGTTGCGTCGCCTCGGTCGCCGCCCGCCGGCCGGGCCGCCGCGGAACCGTACCGGCGACCGGGGTCGGACCGGCGGTCGTCGACGGGGTGCCGTGGTCGCCGGTACGTGGTTCGTTGCCCGGCTGACCACCGAGGTCACCCGGGCCGGACGACGCCGGCGGGGAGAACGACGGGCTGGCGGACGGGCTGACCCCGGGAGCCGGCGGAGTCGAGGCCGACGGAGACGGCTGCGGGGTCACCTCGGGAGAACTCGTGACCGAGGGGGAGGGCACCGGCATCTCGGGCGACGGACCGGCCGTCACCAGCACCGGAGCCGACGCCCGACGCCCGCCCACCGCACAGTCGGGCCGCACCGACATCGACACCGAACCCCGGTGGAGGCGGACATCAGCGGCCTGTGAATCCTGCAGCCGGCCCTTCGCGACACCGTTGATCAACAGTTCCGCCCGCCGACCGGTCTGGTTCACCACCCGTACGGTGGACTCGGCCGGCACCGTCATCGTCGCCCGGTTCGCCTGGGCGCCGCAGCCCATGCCGAACATGCCGTTTCCGTCGAAGACCAGTTCCGGACCGCTACCGGGCCGGGCCGCCCAGGCCGGTCCCTGCAGCAGTAACGCCGCCGCAGCGGCCAACGCGGCCAGCGTCACACCGCCGGCACTGAGTCGGATCCGCTGCGACATTCGCCATCTCCCCTGGTCAGCCCCCGAGTTAGGGATGTCTAACCGGGGTAACGAGACCCCGACGCGGCCGGTGACGCGTCGACAATCGGCGATTTGCCCAGTTTGGCGGGCACCGGTACCGGCTGAGTATCGTCGGGACCCCGTCGTACGCTGCCCACCATGCGTATCGGAGCCCATGTCGACCCGACCGACCCGCTGGGCGCGGCGACCGCCCGCGCCGCCGAAACGGTCCAGTTCTTCCTCGCCGACCCGCAGGGGTGGACCGCGCCGAAACCCCGGGCCGACGCCGAGCAGCTGCGCACCTCGACGGTGGACGTCTACATCCACGCGCCGTACGTGGTGAACGTGGCCACCCTCAACAACCGGATCCGCATCCCCAGCCGCAAGCTGCTGCTCAGCCACGCCCGGGCGGCCACCGAGGTCGGGGCGCGCGGCCTCATCGTGCACGGCGGGCACGTCGGCAAGGGAGACGACCTGACCGTCGGCTTCGACAACTGGCGGAAAACCTTCGCGTACGCCGCCGAGTCCGGTGGCTTCGGCCTGCCGGTGCTGATCGAGAACACCGCCGGTGGCGACAACGCCTGTGCCCGCCGGTTCGACGCCCTGGCGCGACTCTGGGAGGCGATCGGCGAGTTCGACGTCGGTTTCTGCCTCGACACCTGCCACGCCCATGCCGGCGGCGAAGCGCTCGTGGACGTCGTTGACCGGGTGAAGGCCATCACCGGGCGGATCGACCTGATCCACGCCAACGACTCCAAGGACCCCTTCGACTCGGGACGGGATCGACACGACAACCTCGGGCACGGGATGATCGAGCCCGACGCGGTGGTGGCGGTCGTCCGGGCGGCCGGCGCGCCGGTGGTCGTCGAGACACCCGGCGGTGCCGAAGGTCAGGCCGCCGACATCGCGTTCCTACGCGAACGGGTGGCCCGGTAACAACGAGTAGACCGGTAGACAAGCAGGCCGGTGAGCGGCAAACGGCCGGTGGGGGAAGTCGCGCGATGAGCAACGAGCAGCCACAGTCGGCCCAACCTGGCCGGCCCGATCGCCAGGGCGGGTCGGCCGGACAGGGAGCAACGACCGACACGTCGGACGGTGCGGTGGCCCCGCCACCCGCCCAGGCGACCGGCGGCTCCGGTCCGGACGGTGCCGATCCCACCGACACCAAACCGGCCGACACCAAACCGGCCGACAGTGGTCCCGGCGGCTCCACTGTCGACAGTTCTCCCTCCGGTGGCGCCGAAGCCGCCACGGCCGCTGACGGCCCGGCGGCTGACGGCCCGGCTGCCGACGGCTGGGCGGCGTTCGCCCCGGTGCCGCCCCGCGTGCCGGGCCGGGGTCGGCGAGCCGCGCGGGCGGTCGGCCGCGTTGCCGTGCACGAATACACCCTGGTGGTGGTCGGCAGCCTCCTCCTCGCGGTGCTGATGACCTGGCCGACCCTGCGTTACCCGATGTACACGATCCCGCAGGACATCTGGGACCCGACCCTGCAGGCGTGGCAACTGGCCTGGAACGGCCACATTCTGCTGACCGACCCGACGCAGCTCTGGCACACCAACGCCTTCTTCCCGGACCGCTACAGCCTGGCCTTCTCCGACAGCCTGCTGGGCTACGCCCCGTTCGGGATGATCGGCAACGGACCGGCCGCCGCCGTACTCCGGTACAACATCGTCTTCGTGCTGGCCCATGCGCTGGCGTTCGTCGGGGCGTACGCGCTGGTGCGCCAGGTGGGCGCCGGCCGGATCGGCGCCGCGGTGGCCGCGGTGGCGTTCGCGTACGCCCCGTGGCGGCTGGCCCACGGCGGACACCTCAACCTGCTCTCGTCGGGCGGTGTCCCGCTGGCCCTGGCCCTGCTGGCCCGCGGCCACGGCTGGTCGCTGCGGCACGGGGTCCGGCCGGAGCGCCGGCACGCCGGCTGGACCGTTGCCGGCTGGCTGGTGGCGGCCTGGCAGGTGACCCTCGGCTTCGGCCTGGGGTTGTCGCTGAGCTATGTGCTGGTGGGCATCGCGACGGTCGTCGTCGTCACCTGGGCGGTCCGGTGGGTGCGTCCCCTGCTGCGCCGGCCGTCGACGCCACCGGCGGTGCCGGACTCGGTGCCGGCGCCCGCGTCGGGCCGGCCGAGCCGCCGCCTGCTCCTGGCCGATCTGGCCGGGGGAGTGGTGTTCAGTGGCGTCACGGTGCTGATGGCGCTGCCGTACCTGAAGGTCGTCGAGTTGTACCCGTACGCCCGGCGCACCGTCGAGGACCTGAAGCTGCTGTCCCCACCGCCGCAGGGGTTCCTGGTCGCCCCGGCCGAGTCGCGGGTCTGGGGTGCGGCGCACGAGCAGGCGCGTACGGCGTTGACCTGGCCTCCCGAAATGGCCCTGCTGCCCGGCTTCACGCTCTACGCGCTGGCCCTCGGCGGTCTGGTGGTCTCCATCTGGACCGTCCGTCAGCGGTTGCTGCTGCTGGCCGGGGTGGTGGTCTCCGGGGTGCTGGCGCTGGGCACGTCCCTCGGCGGCGGCAGGTACACCTACCTACCGCTCTTCGACCACCTGCCCGGGTGGAGCGGGATCCGGACCCCTGGGCGCCTGGTGCTCTGGACGACCCTGCTGCTGGCGATCCTGGCGGCCGGCGCGGTCAGCGAGTTCGTCCGGCGGGTCCACGACGCGACGGCTGAGCGGGTCCCCGCACGTCCGGGGTTCTGGCTGCGCCTGGCCACGCTGCTGCCGCTGATGCTGGTGCTGGCCGAAGGGCTGAACAACACCCCGCACCCGATCGTGCCGGCCCAACCGGCGGCGCTGCGGACCGTCGAGGGGCCGATGCTGGTGCTGCCGAGTGACCCCCTGCAGGACCAGAACATCATGTTCTGGACAACGACCCGGTTCCAGCCGATCGTGAACGGCGGCAGCGGCTTCGCCCCCCGCCGGGTCGAGGAGGTGCGCCAGGTGGTCCGGGGCTTTCCCGATCAGCCCAGCGTCGACTACCTGCGCGGGATGGGCGTCAAGACCGTCGTCCTGCTCCGGTCCCGGGTCGGCGGAACGCCGTGGGAGGCGGGGATCGACCTGGCTGTCGACGGTCTCGGCCTGCGCCGCGAGGACATCGAGGACGCCGTCGTCTTCCGCCTGTCGTAGGCGCGGCCCGCCGGTCAGGACGCGCTGACCGCCGCCGGGTGGGCGGTGGGAACGCCCGCGGCGGGGTCCGGTGCTCCGTTGTGGTCGGTGCCGGTCGGGCGGCCTCGCCGGCGGGCCAGCCACGCCACGTCCGGCGCCCCGTCCACCACCCCGCCGTCCGGGTCGTCGGCGTAGGTGCCGCGGACCGGATCGAGTTCCGGTCGCAGGATCTCCCGGACGATCAGTACGCAGAGCACCACGACGGTCGTCAGGCGCAGGGTGGCGGCCAGCACGAACACACCTTCCGGGAAGACCGGCTTGTTCGTCGAGGTCCCCAGCAGCTCCCCGTAGAAGGCGACGAAGTAGCCGATCTCGGCGAGCTGCCAGGCGAGGAAGGCCCCCCACCGGGGTCGGGCCAGCACCGCGAGCGGTATCAACCAGAGCACGAACTGCTGCGACCAGACCTTGTTGAAGATCAGGAACGCGGCCACGACCAGGAAGGCCACCTGCGCCAACCGGGGGCGGCGCGGGGCCAGCAGGATGAGCGCGGCCACGCCGACGCAGGCCAGGGCGAAGAGGGCGTACGAGACGTAGTTGAGGGTGGGGTCGACATGGTCGCTGAGCCACTGGAACGGCCCCCGGTCACCGGGTTGGCCCTGGTTCCACTTGCTGTCCACGTAGCGCCCGATGTACCAGAACGTGCCCCAGTCGATCGCGCGTTCGGTGTTCAGCTCGAAGAACCGGTTCCAGCTCTCGCGGTACAACAGGAAGACCGGCGCGTTGACGGTCACCCACGCCACCGCCCCCGCCATGATCGCTGTCAGGACCGGTCGCACCCGGCCGGCCCGCAGACACAGCAGCAGCAGCGGCCCGAACAGGAACAACGGCCAGAGCTTCGCCGCCGCCCCGAGGCCGATGAGCGCGCCGGCCAGCACCGGCCGCTGCCTGGCCCAGGCATACAGGCCGAAGGCGGCGAGCCCGATGGCCAGCAGGTCCCAGTTGACGGTGGCGGTCACCACCAGTGCCGGAGCCAGGGCGAACAGCGCGGCGTCCCAGGGTCTGTGCCGGCGTAACCGCAGGATCACCACGGCGGTGCCGACCGCGAGCAGGGACAGCACCAGGGCGTTCAGGTTGTAGAACCAGGTGCCCTGGTTGATGTCCGGCCAGACGGCGGCGAGGTCGTGCACGGGCAGGCCCAGCGCACCCATGAAGTACCCGGTGACCACCGGGTACTCCACCGGGTGGTCCCGGTAGGGCACCTTGCCCTCGTTGAGCCCTTCGGCGTAGTAGAGCGCCAGCACATCGGTGTAGCAGAACCGGGTGTACTGGATGTTCTGGTCCCAGGCGCCGGTGCGGCACGGCGACTTCTGCACCCAGTGCAGCGCCAGGGTGAGGCAGACCAGCGCGAGCACGATCCGGGTCGCGGTCCAGAACCGGTTGGTGGGCGCCGCCGGCGACCTGCGGGCGGCGTGCTCGCCCAACGGCCCACCGATCGCCTCGGAGAGGCCACGGACGAACACGTCGGAGTGCGCCGGCAGATCCCCGGTCGGGGGTCGGTCGGCCGGCGCGGGCGGCTGGACGCTCATATGTAGGCATCTTGCCGTACCGGGGACCCCGTTGGCCGTCCGGGAATCGATCCGGCGGCGCGTCGGATCAGGCCCGGGGGTGCGGGGGTCGTCCGGATGCCGGCGCTCACGCCATCAGGTAGAGCAGGACCACCACCAGGATCACCAGAAGGGCGGCCACCGTGGCCGCGGCGATCTTGGCCGCACTGTACGGGCGCTGGCCGGACACCTCACCGGTACACCCGTTGATCAGCACCTGGTACGTCCGCCCGCCGTGCAGGTACGCCGCGATCCAGATCGGCAGCAGCAGCAGCTTGAAGGTGACCGCGGCGTAGGTGGTGTCGACCGAGTCCACCCGCTGCTCGTCGCCGCCGATGTCCTGCTCGCAGTCGCCCTCGATGATCGTGGCCATCCGCGCCTTCGCGGTCACCAGGCCGGCCTCGGGTTCGACGTCGTAGCGCAGGGCGGCGTGCCCGGCCAGGTAGTCGGGCCGGTAGCCGACCACCCGCTCCAGCGGCCATGGGGTGAGATCGTCCAGTTGGTCCTGGGTCAGCCGCCCGGTGCCGACCACGAGGACGTCGTCGAAGTCGCGGCTGACCGTGCCGTCGGCGGAGTACCAGTTGGTGTGCTGTACCTGCCGGGTCCGGTGTTCGGTCTTCCCGTTGACCGTCTCCGTGTAGCTCTCGGTGACGTAGTAGTGCTCGCCGCGCTGGCCGTCGTACCGCGACACGGTCCTCGCGTCGTAGGTCCAGTGCGGCACATAGGTGGCCTTCGTCGACTCGGAGTTGGTCACCTTCTTGAGACTGGACGGCGCGAACCACCGCGACGACGTCCAGCGCCGCAGAGCCGCGCCGGCGGCGGCGCGGTCGAGTTGCAGCGGCAGCACCGCCTCCGGGACGACGCTCATCGCCGGGTCGACCTCGGCGACCAGCGGGGCCCCGCAGAACTGGCACCGCAGGGACAGGGTGTCGCTCTCGGTGTGCGCCCCGCACTTCTGGCACACGAACGCGTGCGGGGCGAGGCTGCCCACCGGTTTGCGCGGCATCGCGGCGAGTTCGTCGAACGAACGCTCGCGCACCTGCCCCGGCGCCTGCGCCATCGGCTGCAGATGCCCGCAGTACGGGCAGCGCAACGCGTCGGTGCCGGGCGCGAACTCCACCCGTGCCCCGCATTTCGCGCAGGGGTACGAGTGGGCCGAGGGCGGGGCGGCCGCCGTCCGGTCGGTCACCGGGGCAGTGGGGGTGGCGTGCTGCCCATCACCTGGGCCAGCTCGGACACCTCCCGGGCCGGTGTCCACTGCGCCATCCCGGCCTTCCACACCAACGTGGCGCTGGTCAACACACCGGTGCCGACCTGCGCGGCGAGGCCGGCGAGGTCGTACGGACCCTGTTGCTGGCCGGCGGCACCGACGTACCACTGGTCCCGGGCCGGCAGGGGCGGCGGCCCGGCGGCGGCCGGCGCCTGGTTCCCGCCGCCGTCGAGCACCGCGGCCATCCGCTGGCCGACCGCCATGCCCATGCCCAGCCCCAGGCCCTCGCCGGCACCACCGGGATTCTGCGCGGCGTCCTCCATCGCGTTGGCGGCCTGGAACTTCGCGTACTGGTCGAGGTTGCCCGCGATGCCCATCTGGGTGCGCTTGTCGAGCGCCTGCTCGACCTCCGGTGGCACCGAGATGTTCTCGATGACGAATGTCGGGATCGCGATGCCCATTCCGGCGAGTTCCTCGGTGAGCACGCCGGCCAGTTTCGTACCGATGGTGTCCTGGTGGGCGGCCAGATCCAGCAGCGGCACCTTGCCGGCGGCCAGCGCGGCGGTGAGCCGGCCGACGATCATCTGGCGGAGGTGCTCCTCGACCTCCTCGGTGCGGAACTGCGGATCCGTGCCGACGAGTTCGGTGAGCAGTTTGTGCGGCTCGACGACCCGCAGCGTGTAGCCGCCGAACGCGCGCAGCCGCACCATGCCGAACTCCGGGTCCCGGACGATGACGGGGTTCTGCGTCCCCCACTTCATGTCGGTGAACTGCCGGGTGTTGACGAAGTACACCTCGGCCTTGAACGGCGACTCGAATCCGTACTTCCAGCCCTTCAGGGTGGACAGCACCGGCATGTTCTGTGTCTGCAGGGTGAAGGTGCCCGGCGGGAAGGCGTCCGCGATGGTGCCCTCGTTGACGAAGACCGCCACCTGCGACTCGCGGACCAGGAGCTTCGCGCCCATCTTGATCTCGTTGTCGTGTCGGGGAAAGCGCCAGACGATGGTGTCGCGACTGTCGTCCAGCCACTCGACAATGTCGATGAACTCGCCGCGCAGTTTGTCCATCAGTCCCATGCCGATCCTCCCCCGAGCAGACCAGGCGGGCCCGGCTACTTTCCCAGCCGGACAAATCATCACCTTTGGTCTACCACGGTCGCGCCCGCCGCCGCGCGGCTTCCATCGCTCTCGGGACGGCGCGCGGGAAACCCTTCGGACGCTCCGGCCCCCCGTGGTTACAGCGGCCCGTCCGGCATCAGCCGCACCGCCGACCGAACCGGGCCGCCGGCCGGCCTCAGGTTTCCCGCTGGCGGCCGATGGCGTGGGTAGGCGCCCCGGACAGGCCGGGCCGTCCGAACCTCTGCCCTGGTGCCCTGCCGCCGCGCCGCCCGCACCCGACCATGACTCGAGGACACATGAACAAGCCCACAGCCGGCGAACGGATCCGCTACTGGTTCGACGGCGTCATGTCCCGGGGCCTGATCGCCCTCGTCGGTCTGCTGGCGTTGGCCAGCCTGGCCTTCATCGCCGTCGTGTCGTTCGTGGTGGCGTACGCCGGGACGTGGCTCTACCCGTCGGGCGAGCAGCGCTACAGCTTCGGCGAGGCGATGTGGAACAGCCTCATGCGCACCCTGGACAGCGGCACCATGGGTAGCGATCAGGGCGCCGGCTACCGGGCGGCGATGCTGATCGTGACCATCGGCGGGGTCATCCTGGTCGCCAGCCTGATCAGCGTCATCTCCAGTGCCTTCGACTCCCGGATCGAGGAGCTGCGCAAGGGCCGCTCGAAGGTCCTCGAGAACGACCACACCCTCATCCTGGGCTGGAGTTCCAAGGTCGTCCCGATCATCAACGAGCTGTGCATCGCCAACGAGTCGCGCGGTCGGGCGGCGATCGTCATCCTGGCCGACGGCGACAAGGTGGAGATGGAGGATGAGCTGCGCGCCAAGGTCACCCGGCCCGGCAAGACGCGCATCATCGTGCGCAGCGGCGACTCGATGGACCTGACCGACCTCGAGGTGGCCAACCCGCACAGCGCCCGCAGCGTGATCATCCTCGCGCCCGAGGGCAGCGACGACCCGGACTCCGTCGTGATCAAGACCGCCCTGGCGCTCACCAACAATCCTCGTCGCCGGGACGGCAAGTACCACATCGTCGGGGAGATCCGGCATCCCGGAAACCTGGAGGCCGCCCGGCTCGTCGGCAAGGACGAGGCGGACTGGGTGCTGACCGACGATCTGATCAGCCGGATCACCGTACAGACCAGCCGGCAGAGCGGGCTGAGCGTCGTCTACACCGAACTGCTGGACTTCGACGGTGATGAGATCTACTTCAGCGAGCAACCGGCGCTGGTCGGCAGGACCTACTTCGAGACCCAGATGGCGTTCGACAGTTCGGCGGTCATCGGCTTCCTCTCGGGCGGCGCGGTGCACCTCAACCCGGCGGCGGATCGGGTGTACGGGGCCGGCGACAAGCTCGTCCTCATCGCCGAAGATGACAGCACGGTGACCCTGGGCAGCCACGGCATGCCCGATCTGGACGCACTGAGCAATGTGGAACCCCGGACCACCGAGCCGGAGCAGGCCCTCGTCCTGGGGTACAACAAGAGCCTGCACACCATGCTGACCGAGATGAACGAGTACGTGGCCGCCGGCTCCAGCGTCACGGTGGTGGCCGATGTGGAGGAACCGGTCTTCCGCTCGTTCGAGAACATGACCGTCGCCTTCACCGTCGGCGACACGACCAGCCGGGCCGTGCTGGAGAACCTGAAGGTGCAGCAGTTCGAACACATCATCGTGCTGGCCGACAAGGACAACCTGGAGCCGCATCGGGCCGACGCCAAGACTTTGATCACCCTGTTGCACCTGCGCGACATGTCCAACCACCTGGGCATCGACCTCAGCGTGGTCAGCGAGATGCTCGACGATCGCAACCGGGAACTGGCCGAGGTGACCCAGGCGGACGACTTCATCGTCAGCGACAAGCTGATCAGCCTGATGCTCTCGCAGATCTCGGAGAACGATCAGCTCACCGACGTGTTCTACACGCTGTTCTCCAGCGAGGGCAGCGAGATCTACCTGCGTCCGGCGGACCGGTACATCAAGCCGGGGACGTCCGTCGACTTCTACACGGTGTTGGAAGCGGCCCGCCAGCACGGCGAGACGGCGATCGGCTACCGCGTCGGCGCGCACGCCCGCCAGAAGCAGCACGCCTACGGCGTCACGGTGAACCCGAAGAAGGCCGAGAAGCGCGTCTTCGCCGCCACCGACAAGATCATCGTCCTGGGTGGAGGGTAGCGGTCAACGGTAGCGGCGATGGTCAGGCCGGGGGCGAGGGAGTGTTACGGAGCCGGTTCCGATCGAACGGATTCTGTACTCCGCCGTTGTTGCCATTCCCATTCCCGTTGCCGTTGTTGCCGTTCTCGTTGTTGTTGCCGTCGTTGTTGTTGCCGTTGTTCTCGTCGTCGCCCTCGGTGCCGTTGTTCCCGCCGTTGTTGCCACCCACCTCGGGGCAGAACTGCGCGCGGCGGGCCGGGTCGAGCAGCTCACAGAACGCGGGGGTCCCCCCGGTGGCCGGCTTCTCGGGTGGGGCGACGCCGTTGCCGGGCGGGTTCTTGGGGTCACCGGTCACCTGCCGTTCCGGGAACGGTTTCACCGGCAGGTTCATCGCCTTGTGGACGTCGTCCATGAACAGCTTCCAGATCGCGCCGGGCGTGCCGCTGCCGCCCATCG
>DASVVF010000287.1:0-1897 GCA_036386695.1 Catenuloplanes sp.
GCGGGTGTCGGGGATCCAGGTGAAGTGCAGGCCCACGGTGTCGCGCTGGTAGCTGGGGCTCAGCCAGAGATCATCGGCGGCGACCGTCCGGACCTCGCTGATCTGCAGCACCGGGGCGATGCGGTGGCGGATCGCGTCCAGCGCGGTGAGGGCCCCGATCAGCCGGTCGCGTGGCAGCAGGTACTCCGACTGCAGCTCCGCGCCGCTGCTCGGGGTGAAGTCCAGCCGGAAATGCGGCAGCCGGGTGTGCCAGGCCCCCGGCACGCCGAGCTGGTCGGTGCAGTGCACCGGGGACATTCCCGGCACCGGGTGGCGGGGGGTGTCGGCGAGCCGGGCGCCCAACCAGGACCGCGCGGGTCGCCCGGCGTCCGGGCCGTCGACCCGGCGCTTGACCCACACCTGGTTGAACCGGGGCCCGGTCCAGTCGGTGAACAGGCTGACGCTGTAGCCGCTCGCGAAGATCTCCGCCCAGTGCCCGGCCAACCGGTGCAGCGGCAGGTCGTCGTAGACGTCCTGGCGAATGTCGAAGGTGGGAACCAGGTCCAGCGTCACGCTGGTGACCACGCCCAGCGCGCCCAGGGCCACCACCATCCCGGCGAACCGGTCGCCGTCGTCCCGCCGGCTGACGGTACGCAGCCCGCCATCGGCGGTAACCAGCTGTAGGGCCGACACCGACGTGGCCAGGTTTCCCTGCCGGTCCCCGGAGCCGTGGGTGCCGGTGGCGCAGGCGCCGGCCACCGAGATGTGCGGCAGCGAGGCGAGGTTGGGCACCGCGTACCCCGCGGTGTGCAACCGCCGGGCGACTTCCCCGTACCGGACACCGGCTGCCACCCGCACCGTGGCACCGGCCTCGTCGATCTCGACCGTGCCCGGCAGCCCGGCCACCGACACCAGGTCGGCATCGGTATCGGCCAGTCGGTTGAACGAGTGGCCGGTGCCCAGGACCCGGACCCGCTCGCACCGCGCCACCAGCGTCCGCAACTCCTCCACCGAGGACGGCCGGTGCAGTCGTCCGGCGCCGAAGGTGATGTTGCCCGCCCAATTCGTGATCGGTCTCGTCATCCGCAAACGCCTCACTCGGTGCTCGCCCCGCCGGTGCGACCCGTTACGCTGGGTGGTCATGGGGATCACCACGCATGGTCGTACCGAACGGCTGGACCTCGCCGACCCTAGTCTGCGCGAGTGGGACTGCACCGTGTTGCACGTCGATCCGGAACACGGCATCGTGCTGGACCGTTCGGCGTTCTACCCGGGCGGCGGCGGGCAGCCGCCGGACCACGGCGTGCTGCTGTGGCAGGGAGTACAGACCCGGATCGCCGGCACCCACAAGGGTGACGACCTCTACCTGCGCCCGGTCGGGGGTGACCCCGTCCCACCGGTGGGCACCGCCGTGCGTGGCGCGCTCGCCGACGAGCGCCGGACCATGCTGATGCGTACCCACTCGGGCCTGCACGTGCTGTGCGGGGTGGTGTTCCGCGACTTCGGGGCGCTGGTGACCGGCGGCAACATGGAGCCGGGCGAGGCGCGGATGGACTTCAACCTGCCCGAGGTGCCGCCGGGGTTCAAGCAGCTCATCGAGGACGCGGTCAACGCCGAGGTGGCCGCCGACCGGCCGGTCGCGGTGCGGGTCCTGCCGCGCGCGGAGGCGCTGGCCCTGCCGGACATCATCCGTACCCAGTCCAACCTGATCCCCCCCGACGAGCAGGAGGTGCGCATCGTCGACATCGTCGGCCTGGACGTACAGGCCGACGGCGGGACGCATGTGGCATCCATCGGACAGGTGGGCCGGGTGCAGGTGGTCAAGGTGGAGAGCAAGGGCCGGGCCAACCGCCGGGTACGGGTGCGCATCGCGGACTGACCCGCCCCGGCCGGTCGTGGCGACTCAGGTGCCCGGCCG
>DASVVF010000288.1:0-3129 GCA_036386695.1 Catenuloplanes sp.
AGTTGGAGTTCGGCCTGGTCCACGAGGCGCTGACCGAGCGGGGCCTGCTGGCCAGCCGGCTCGCCCCCCACCTGGTGCGCCCGGTGCCGATCCTGGTGCCGCTGACCGGGGGAACCGGGCCGGCGGCGTGGCCGGCCCGCGCCTGGCAGCGCGCGTACTACGGGGCCGGTGTCGCCGCGTACGACGCCTTCGCCGGCGTCGTCGGGCGTGGTCGCGGAATGCCGCTGCACCGGCACCTGTCCCGCGACGGCGCCCGGCGGCTCTTCCCCAGCCTGCGCGCCGACGCCCTGACCGGTGCGATCCGCTACTACGACGGTCAGGTCGACGACGCCCGGCTGGTCGTCACCCTGGCCCGCACGGCCGCCAGCCTGGGCGCGGCCGTGGTCACCAGCACCCGTGCCGTCGGGTTCGTCCGGCAGGCCCGGGAGGTGACCGGGGTCCGGGTCCGCGACATGGAGCAGCCGCCGGGTTCGCCCGACGCCGAGTTCGAGGTACGCGCCCGCACCGTCATCGCCGCCACCGGCGTGTGGAGCGACGACATGTCGCAGATGCTAGGTGACGTCGGGGTCCGCCCCGGCTTCCGGGTCCGGGCGTCCAAGGGGGTGCACCTGGTGGTCCCCCGCTCGGCGATCACCGGGGACGCCGGGCTGATCCTGCGTACCGCCACGTCGGTGCTGTTCGTCATCCCGTGGGGCGGGCACTGGATCATCGGAACCACGGACACCGACTGGCACCTGGACCGGGCCCACCCGGCGGCGTCCGCCCTCGACATCCGCTACCTGCTCGACCAGGTCAACAGCGTGCTCGACCGGCCGCTGACCACCGCCGACATCCAGGGCGTCTACGCCGGGCTGCGACCGCTGCTCTCCGGTGAGGCGGAGCCGACCTCGAAGCTGTCCCGCGAGCACGCCGTGGTCGAGCCGATGCTCGGCCTGATGCTGGTCGCCGGGGGCAAGTACACCACCTACCGGGTGATGGCCGCCGACGTGGTGGACCGGGCCGCCCGCCGCCTCGGTGGGCGGGTGCCGCCGTCCCGCACGGCCCAGCTGCCGCTGCTCGGCGCGGACGGGTTCACCGCCGCCTGGCGGGACCGGCTCGACCTGGCCCGCCGGCACGGCGTGCCGGCCGGGGTGGTCGAGCACCTGCTGGAGCGGTACGGCACGCTCACCATCCACCTGCTCGCCATGATCCAGGCGGATCCGCTGCTGAGCACCCCGCTGGCCGGCGCGCCCGAGTATCTCGCCGCCGAGGTGGCCTACGGCGCCCATGCCGAGGGCGCGCTGCACCTCGACGACGTGCTCACCCGGCGTACCCGGATCTCCTTCGAGACGGTGCACCGGGGCGCCGAGTCGGCCGGGCACACCGCCGAGGTGATGGGCCAGGCGCTCGGCTGGTCGCCGGCGGTGCAGGCCCGGGAGGTAGAGCACTACCTCGCCCGGGTCGAGGCGGAACGGCAGTCGCAGACCATGCCGGACGACCTCACCGCCGACGCGGCCCGGCTGGGCGCCCCCGACGTGCGGGGCTTCGCCGCCGACCGGGCCTTCGACCTGCACCAGGTCGACCTGCGCGGCTGAGGCGTACGACGGAGGCGGCCTACTGTGGTGGGGTGATCTACGTCGACCCGCCCGCCTGGCCGGCCCGTGGTCGACTCTGGTCACACCTGATCAGCGACGTGTCGTACGCGGAGTTGCACGTCTTCGCCGAGATGATCGGTGCCCCCCGCCGTGGGTTCGACCGGGACCACTACGACATCCCGGCCGAGCGGTTCGCGATGGCGGTGTGGCTGGGGGCCCGGCTGGTGTCGAGCCGGGAGATCGTCCGCCGGTTGTCGTCGGCCGGGCTCCGCCGCCCGAAGCACCTGCACCGCCTCAGGTGACCGTCAGCGCGGCCAGCTCGCGGCGCAGGTTCGCCCGCGCCCGGGCTTCCCAGCCCGGCACCAGATCAGGCCGCCGGTAGAGCACCGGCAGGGCGGTCAACTGCCGCAGGGCGGCGGCCCGGCCGGCGCGGAAGACCTCATCGGGCAGGTGCCGGTATTCCCGGCGGACGGCGGCGACGTACCGGTCGTACTCCCTCGGCGGGCGGGCCAGGACCGCCAGGTCGGCGTCGCAGAGCAACTCGCCGCGGTGGTCGCCGGGGTTGGTCGTGTGGCCGGCGGTGAGCAGGACCAGGCGGACCACTTCGGCGGTCGCCGCCGAGGGTACGCCCAGGGCGGACAGCACCCGTTCGGCCAGAGCGGCGCTGTCCCGCTCGTTGGCATGACCGGTGGCCCGGGGGTCGTAGACCGCGTCGTGCCACCACGCGGCGAGCCGTACCAGGTCGTCACTGCCCAGCTCGTCGAGCACCGTCAGGACGTCAGTGAGGTGGGCCCGGTCGTGGTAGTGCCGGTGCGGCTCGGCCCACCGGCGCAGCAGTTCGTCGCCGGCCGCGTCGATGGCGGGATCGTCGGCCGTCGCCCCGGCGCCCCGGCACGCCTGCCGCCACTGATCGATGAGGGTGGTCATCCTGGTCGGGTCCGGGACGCCACGAAGCCGACGATATGCGGCCTTGTGGGAGATCTCACAAAGATCATCCTAGCTGGTCACCCGACGCCGTCGCTGGGTACAAATCATCGGTGCCGTCCGATCATCGGAGGGCATGGTGACTTGCCGCCGGCAAGCACGTTGGAACTGCCTACGGGGGCGATATGCGAAAAATGATGGGACGAGCAGCGGTAGCAGCAGCGGTGCTCGGTGGCTCAGTCACCCTGCTGCCGACGGCGGCGCAGGCCGCGGACGCCGGCAGGAGCTGCTACGCCTTTGAATGCACGGTGTCGACGTATTCGTTGACCGGCGGGACGGTCTCGGTCAGCGTCAACATCTCGGGCCGCGGGACCGGGCATTGGGTCCTGTCCGGCCCGAGAGGCTACCGCTGCGAGGCAGATGTCGACCAGGTTGCTCCGATGCGTACCTGGACCTGCCGGAACGCGCCGGCCGGCACCCTCACTCTCAACGCCCATGCCGAATCGGGGCAGCGCACCATAGACCTCATTATTCGCTGGTAGCACCTCCCGGAAGCGAGCTGGTCGACACCGGCTGCCGAATCGGCGACCCGGTCCGTGAAGGACCGGGTCGCCGCACCGGGTTCAGCGAT
>DASVVF010000289.1:0-5702 GCA_036386695.1 Catenuloplanes sp.
GCGGCGACGACGCCGCCAGCGGTGGGCTGGCCGCGGTGGTGTCGGCCCTGCAGCGCGCGCAGGTGGACACGGTGCTGCTGGTCGACGACCCCTCCTCGACCGACACGCTGTGGATCGGCCCGGCACCCATGCAGGTCGCCACCAGCGCCGACGAGCTGCGCGCGATGGGGGTCGAGGACCCGGTCGAGGTACGCGCGGACGCGGCGCTGCTGCGCGCCGTCGCCGGCACCGACGCCGCCCTGGTGCTGGTGGGACCGGGTGAGGCGCCGCTGCCCCACGGGGTTGGCGCGGTGCTGCGCTACGCCGACGCGGGTACCCGTACGTCCTGAATGTCGCTCGACGGACGGTCCCGGGGGTTCCCCGCGCTCGCCGGGGAACCCCGGGACCGCCAGGAATAGCGGCCCCGGCACCGGGTAGATCCCCGGTCGACGGATGGGGAGACCAATGGCTGACGAAGTGCGCCTGGTGGCGGACGTGGTGGTGGAGCGGCTGCGCGCCTGGGGCGTACCGCGGGTGTTCGGCTATTCCGGGGACGGCATCGATCCGGTGATCGGCGCGCTGCGGCGGGCCGGCGGCCACCCGGCCTTCGTCCAGGCCCGCCACGAGGAGGCCGCGGCGTTCATGGCCACCGCGCACGCCAAGTACACCGGCGGCGTCGGGGTGTGCATGTCCACCCAGGGCCCCGGTGCCGTGCACCTGCTCAACGGCCTCTACGACGCCAAACTCGACGGCAAGCCGGTGGTCGCCATCGTCGGACAGCAGAGCACCACCGCGCTGGGTAGCGGCTACCAGCAGGAGATCGACCTGGTCCGGCTGTTCGGTGACGTGTGCGCCCAGTTCGTCCAGATCGCCAGCAGCGCGCAGCAGGTGCCGATGCTGCTCGACCGGGCGTTCCGCACCGCGGTGGCCACCCGCAGCCCCACCTGCGTCATCCTGCCGCACGACGTGCAGGCCGCCGAGGCACCCGACGAGGGCGCCCAGGGGCACGCGGTCGTCGCGAGCGCGCCCGGCTGGCGCCCGGCCCGGGTCGTGCCCCGCGACGAGGACCTGCGTGACGCCGCCGCGCTGCTCGCCGCCGGCGACCGGGTGGCGATCATGGTCGGTCAGGGGGGCTACGGCGCCGCCGAGGAGATCCTCGCCGTCGCGGACCGGCTCGGCGCCGGCATCACCGTCTCGCTGCTCGGCAAGCCGGTCCTGGACGAGTCGCTCGCCCACCACACCGGGGTGATGGGGCATCTGGGCACCACGGCCAGCGCCCACCTGCTGACCGGCTGCGACACCCTGCTGCTGGTCGGCACCAACGACCCGTGGACCGAGTTCTACCCCGCCCCGGGGCAGGCCCGGGCCGTGCAGATCGACATCGACGGGCGTAACCTGGCCGGCCGCTACCCGGTGGAGGTCCCGCTGCTCGGCGACGCCGCCGAGACCCTGCGCGCCCTGCTGCCGATGCTGCCGGGGAGCACCGGAGGCTGGCGCGCCGAGGTCGAGAAGTCCGTCGGCCAGTGGCACGCTCTGGCCGCCGAGCGCGCCGAGGCCGCCGCCGAGCCGCTGAACCCGCAGCGGGTGCTGCGCGAACTGACCCCCCGCCTGCCCGCCGACGCGATGGTCGCCGTCGACGTCGGCTCGGTCGTCTACTGGTACGCCCGGCACCTGCGGCTGCCGCCGGGGGTGCCGGCCCACCTGTCCAGCACGCTGGCGTCGATGGGTTGCGGCATCCCGTACGGGCTGGCCGCCAAGCTGGACCGCCCGGACCGACCGGTGCTGGTGCTGGCCGGCGACGGCGCGATGCAGATGAGCGGCCTGGCCGAGCTGGTCACCGTCGCCGACCGGTGGCGTGGTTGGGCCGACCCGCGCTTCGTCGTCCTGGTGCTGAACAACCGGGAGTTGGCCGAGGTCAGCTGGGAGCAGCGGGAAACCGAGGGGGATCCGCGCTTCGCCGACTCGCAGCGGCTGCCCGACGTGCCGTTCGCGGGTTGGGCGAAGCTGCTCGGGCTGCACGGCATCCGGGTGGACTCGCCCGACGCCGTGGGCGCCGCCTGGGACGAGGCCCTCGCGGCGGACCGGCCCACGCTGATCGAGGCGGTCACCGACCCGGCCATCCCGCTGCTGCCGCCGAACCTGCCGTTCGACAAGGTCCGCAAGATGTACGCCGGGCTGGCGCAGGAGGACGACGCCGACGCCCGCCGGGCGGTGGAACAGCTGCTGCGCGAACGCGCCGGTGAGGGCCACGACGACCGGTCCGAGCCGGACCTGCCCGGGCGGGCCGGCCGGTGAGGCCGCCCAGCCCCGCACCCGCGTCCGGCCCCGGTGGTACGGGCGGCGCCCGATGAAGCTTCCCGCCCCCCGCGGACCGGTCTCCGAAACGCTGACCGCCGCCCTGGCCCGCCCCCCGCACGACCTGCCCGCGTCGATCACCGACGCCCTGCCCACCGATGCCCTGGCACACGACACCCTGGCCGGCAGCTCATCGGCGGAACCGCTGCACGACGACGATCTGCAACTGGCCCTGTTCGTCTGCTACGAGCTGCACTACCGCGGCTGGGACGGAGTCGACGAACGCTGGGAGTGGCAGCCGTCGCTGCTGCGGTTCCGCTCGTTGGCCGAGGACCGGTTCGAGGCGGCGTTGCGGCACCTGGCCGGACCGGTGCCGCCGGTGCCGCCGGACGGGGTGCCGCGGGCGCTGGTGGAGCTGGCCGCCCGCGACGACGGCCCGTCGCTCTCCGGCTACCTGCGCGGCCGGGCCACCCTGGCGCAGTTCCGGGAATTCGTCACCCACCGCGCTGTGTACCACCTGCGCGAGGCCGACCCGCACAGCTGGGCCATCCCCCGACTCGACGGGCGCGCCAAGGCCGCCCTGATCGAGATCCAGATCGACGAGTACGGCGGCGGGCACCTGTCGCGGATGCACAGCGAACTGTTCCGCACCACGATGGACAGGCTCGGTCTGGACACCACCTACGGCGCCTATGTCGACGCGGTCCCGGCGATCACCCTGGCCACCAACAACATGATGTCGCTGTTCGGTCTGCACCGGCGGTTGCGCGGGGCGCTGCTCGGCCAACTGGCCGCGTTCGAGATGACCTCCTCGGTGCCGAACCGGGCGTACGGCAACGGGCTGCGCCGCCTCGGCGGCGACCGCACGGCCACCCGGTTCTACGACGAGCACGTGGAGGCCGACTCCGTCCACGAGCAGATCGCCGCGTACGACCTGTGCGGGTCGTTCTGCGGCGCCGAGCCGGAACTGGCCCCCGACGTGCTCTTCGGCGCCGGCTGCGGACTGGCCCTGGACACCCTGTGGGCCCGGCACCTGCTGCGCAGCTGGGCGGCGGGCGACAGCTCACTGCGCGCCGTGGCGCCGGTGGCCCGATGACCGCCGGGGTGACCGCGACCAGGGCCGCGCCCGGCGGGCACCGGCTCGCCCTGGAGTACGTGCTGCCACTGCGCTGGACCGACGACGCCGAGTTCGACGAGCTCACCGGGTACCTGCGTCGACTGAGCCGGTGGGTGGACGTCACCGTGGTCGACGGTTCCCCGGCGGAGGTCTTCGCCCGACACGCCCGCGCCTGGGCGGGCCTGGTCCGGCACCTGCCGCCCGACCCCGCCCTGCGTTTCGCCAACGGCAAGGTCAACGGGGTGGTGACCGGGGTACGGCTGGCCCGCCACGAGCACGTGGTCATCGCCGACGACGACGTGCGCTACGAACGGGCCGGCCTGCGGGCGATCGCCGACCTGCTGGCCGGCACCGATCTGGTGCGCCCGCAGAACTACTTCGCCCCGCTGCCCTGGCACGCCCACTGGGACACCGCCCGCACGCTGCTCAACCGGGTCGCCGGCGCGGACTACCCGGGCACCCTGGCGGTGCGCCGGTCGACCTTCACCGCGATGGGCGGGTACGACGGCGACGTGCTGTTCGAGAACCTGGAGCTGATCCGCACCGTCCGGGCCCACGGCGGCACCGAGGCGCGCCCACTGGACCTGTACGTGCGGCGGTTGCCCCCGCAGGCCGACCGGTTCTGGCAGCAGCGGGTCCGCCAGGCGTACGACGACTTCGCCCAGCCGCTGCGGTTGGCGGCCTTCCTGTCGGTGTTGCCCGGGCTGGTGCTGGCCGCGACCCGACGCCGCCCCGCTCCGGTCCTCGCCGCAGCCCTGAGCCTGGTGGCCGTCGCCGAGGTGGGTCGCCGTCGGGCCGGCGGGGCGCGGGTGTTCCCGGCGTCGGCGTCGGCGCTGGCGCCGGTGTGGGTGCTGGAACGGGCGGTGTGCGGCTGGGTCGCCGTCGGACTGCGGCTGACCCGCGGCGGCGTCCCGTACGCCGGCCAGCGGCTGCGGGTCGCCGCCCACCCGCAGCGGATCCTGGCGGGCCGCCGCCGCCCGCAGTCGGGCTGAGGCCAAGCGACGGCCCCCACCCGGCCGATCCCGGCCGGCCGCGGTCCCCGGTGGCGCGGGGGTCACGCGGCCGCCAGGGGGCGGTCAGGGACGGTCGGGGGCGCTGCCGGCGCGGAAGCCGATGGCCTTGTGGGTGCCGTCGCAGAACGGCTTGATCGCCGACTTGCCGCACCGGCACAACGCCACCGTGGCGCGGCCCGGATCGATGACCTCACCCTCGGGCGTCATCAGCGCGAAGTCGCCGCGCAGCAGCAACGGCCCATCCTCGTACGGCACCACGGTGACGGCGGGTTCCCGGGCCTCAGCTGCGCTCATGGCTACCGGTTGCCCCCGCACGGCGAGGCGGAAACCGGCCGGGCGCAGGTGTGACCGGGGGCGCCACGGGTACGCGCAGACGCATCGGCAGCAGGCCCCCGAAACGCCCCGGAGGTGCGCATGGACGGGAAGTCGTCAGCGCGGGACACCGTGACCTTCATCGGCAACGCCACGACGCTCCTGCGGCTGGGCGACTTCACGCTGCTGACCGATCCCAACTTCCTGCACGCCGGCCAGCGGGCCTACCTGGGCTACGGCGCCTGGACCCGTCGGCTCACCGAGCCGGCGCGGCAACTGGCCGAGCTTCCCCGCCCGGACGCGGTGGTCCTGTCCCACCTGCACGGTGACCACTTCGACCGCATCGCCCGCCGGGAGTTGCCGCGCGCGGTGCCGATCATCACCACCCGGCAGGCGCAACGCCGGCTCCGGCGGTGGCGGTTCACCGAGGCGACCGGCCTGGACACCTGGCAGAGCCACGACTGGTTCCGGGGACAACAGCGGTTGCGGATCACCGCCGTACCCGGTCGGCACGGTCCCGGGCCGGTGGACCGCCTCCTGCCCGCGGTGATGGGCTCGATGATCGACCTGGAGGAGGGCGGGGTGCGGCGGCTGCGGCTCTATGTCACCGGTGACACCCTGTACCGCCCGGCGCTGGCGCAGATCCCCGAGCGGTTCCCCGACGTCGACGCGATGCTGATCCACCTCGGCGGCACGCGGCTGCTCGGGCTGCTGTTGACGATGGACGGCCGCCAGGGTGCCGAGCTTACCCAGTTGGTGCGTCCCCGGGTGACCGTGCCGATCCACTTCGACGACTACCGGGTGTTCACCTCGCCGCTGAGCGACTTCGTCGACGAGGTGGCCCGGCGCGGGGTCGCCTCAGCGGTCCGCCCCATCACCCGGGGCGAGACGGTGGAGCTGCCGCACGCACCGGCGGCCGGTGGCATCGCGACAGTCGGCGAACTTTCGGCGGAACCTCGCACCGGCGGGGTTTGACGGCCGTCAAC
>DASVVF010000290.1:0-14130 GCA_036386695.1 Catenuloplanes sp.
GCTGGCGTGGGCCGGCCAGCTGCACGCCGGTCAGCGGCGGGTCCGGGAGCCGTATGTCAACCACCTCCTGCGGGTAGCCATCCGCATCCTGTGCTACTACCGCGTCACGGACGCCCGGGTGCTGGCCGCCGCCCTGCTGCACGACTCTGTCGAGGACCAGCCATGGGCGATGGTCGACCTGCCGGCGGAGACCGGCCCACCGCCGCGACAACAGGCCGTCGCGGCGCTCACCGAACGCTTCGGTGCGCATGTCGCCGAGCTGGTCGTCGCGGTCACCAACCCGCACGACGACCCGGCCGGTGACCGCGACGCGCAGTACCTGCGACATCTCAGGGTGACCGTGGGCGCGCGGCCATGGGCGCGGGTGCTAAAACTGTCCGACTTCACCGACAACGGCGTCGGGATCATCCACACCGTCGGACCGAAACTCCACCGGGGGGCCCGCAAGTACCACCCCGCCGTGCCCGTGCTGCAGGCCCTGCTCGACCTGCCGGACACCCCGCTGCAGCCGGACGTCAAACAGCACATCACCCGACAGCTCCACCTTGCCGACTCCCGGTTCGCCGCCATCCTGGCGGCCTAGCGGCGACCTCGCCGGACCGCTGGTCGAGCCGGTGCGCCGGTTCCCCGCCGGGCATGGACGCGGACCGACCGCGAATCCGTACAGTGCGCAACCGTGGGGGATCCTCTCGGCACGATCGCGACCGCGGCGGCGGTGTTCGCCGGCACGAACGTCGACGACATCATCGTCCTGACCGTGCTGTTCCTGTCCGCGCGGGCCGAGGGTCGGCCACGCCCGGGGCAGATCTGGGCCGGGCAGTACACGGGCATCGGCGTGCTGGTCGCCGTGTCGGCGGTCGCAGCGCTCGGACTGACCATCGTGCCGGACGAGTGGGTGGGTCTGCTGGGCGTGGTTCCGTTCCTCCTCGGGGTCCGGGGCCTGGTCGCGGCGATCCGCGCCGGCGACGACGACGGACCCACCGCTCCGGTCTCCGCCGGGACGTTGTCGGTGGCCGGGGTGACGATCGCCAACGGCGCCGACAACATCTCCGTCTACACACCGATGTTCCGCACCATCGGCGTGACCGCCAGCGTGATCACTCTGGCGGTGTTCGCGGTGCTGATCGCGCTGTGGTGCCTGGCCGGCTCCTGGCTCGGCTCCCACCGCACCGTCATCGAGGTCGTACGGCGCTTCGGTCGGTGGCTCGTGCCAACGGTGTTCGTGCTGATCGGCGTGGTCATCCTGATCGGGTCCGGAGTCCTCGCCCGACTCGTCGACTGACGCCGCCGGTCAACGGGTGACGAACCGGGCGCCTACTCCCCGGTCGGCCCGCCGGCGAGCTCTACGACGATGTCGAGGTGTCCGAGGTGGCGCGCGTACTCCTGCAGGAGGTGGAACAGCACCCGCTCCAGGGTCGCCGGGTCCGCGCCGTCCCAGCGCGGGCCGGGGGCCCCGGGGGTGGTGAGGTCGTTGGCCCGCACCACCGCCCGGGTGTGGACGCCCTGGGCGCGCAGCCCGGCCATCAGGGCAGCGCGGGTCTCCTCCGGCGTGACGTGCCACCGGTCGCCGCGGCGGTCGCCCCAGGGCTCACCGACGTCGCGGCCCTGGAAGCCCCACTCGATCCAGCGCAGCTCGACGTAACGCAGGTGCTTGAGCAGCTCGAGCGGGGTCCACCCGGAGGGCAGCCGACTGCGGCGCAGCTCGTCTTCCGGCAGTGTGGACACCTTCGCCAGCACGCTTTCCCGGAAATAGTCGAGGTATCGCAGGAACACCTCGGGCCGCCCGCCGGCCGGGAGTGTGGGTGCGGGAAAGGGCAGCGTCATCGCGCCATTGTCCGTCCACCGGGATCGCGTGACGGGGCCGGGTCGGGCGCGGCGCCGGTTGGCTTGGCGGTCGTCGCGGCGGGCGTGCCCGGGCCGTGCGTGGCGACGCGGCTGGGCATGTCGAGGGCCATGGGAGACAATGGTGCTCAACACCGGGGAGTTGCCCATGACGACTGACAGCAGGGCCGTCCGCGAAAGTGTCCCGACTCCTCAGTACGACCGGGACCGCCTCCGGACCGGAATCGTCCACCTCGGGGTCGGCGGGTTCCATCGGGCCCACCAGGCGATGTACCTCGATCGGTTGATGAACGACGGCCGGGCGTTCGACTGGGCGATCTGCGGCGTCGGCGTGCTGGCAGCGGACCGCCGGATGAAGGAGGTCCTCGCGGCGCAGGACGGGCTGTACACGCTCGTCGTCAAGGCCGGGGACGGCACGCTGCGGCCGCGGGTGATCGGCTCGATCAGGGAGTACCTGTTCGCCCCGGACGACCCTGATGCGGTGATCGAGAAGATGGCTGACGAGGCCATCCGCATCGTTTCCCTGACGGTGACCGAGGGCGGGTACAACCTCTCCGCCGTGACGGGAGAATTCGACCGGTCGAACGCCGACGTGCGGCACGATCTGCGCCCCGGTGCCGTGCCCAGGACGACGTTCGGGTTGGTCACGCGGGCGCTCGCCCGGCGCCGCGAGCGCGGGCTGGCGCCATTCACGATCATGTCGTGCGACAACATTCAAGGCAACGGGGATGCCGCGAAGCGCAGTTTTGTCGCCTTCGCCCGGCTGTACGACGGGGAACTCGGCGACTGGATCGCGCGCGAGGTGCGGTTCCCCAACAGCATGGTCGACCGGATCACGCCGGTGACCACGCCGCAGGACATCGCCGAGATCAACAGCCGGTTCGAGATCGACGACCGGTGGCCGGTGGTCTGCGAGCCGTTCACCCAGTGGGTACTGGAGGATTCGTTCTCCGCCGGCCGACCGCCCCTGGAGGAGGCGGGGGTGCAGCTGGTCACCGACGTCGAGCCGTACGAGCTGATGAAGCTGCGGCTGCTCAACGCCGGCCACCAGGCGCTGTGCTACTTCGGTTACCTGGCCGGTTACCGGCTGGTGCACGAGGTGTGCCGGGACCCGCTGTTCGCGGCCTTCCTGCTGGCGTACATGGACCGGGAGGCGACTCCGACGCTGGAGCCGGTGCCGGGGATCGATCTTGAGCAGTACAAGCGGGACCTGATCGTCCGGTTCCGCAACGAGGGGATCCGCGACACCGTCGCCCGGTTGTGCGCGGAGAGCTCGGACCGCATCCCGAAGTGGCTGCTGCCGGTGATCCGTCGCAATCTCGAAACCGGTGGCGAGATCCGGCGCTCAGCGGCTGTCGTGGCCAGTTGGGCCCGCTACGCCGAGGGCGTCGATGAGCAGGGCGAACCCATCGTGGTGGTCGATCGGCTCAGCGGCGAGTTGACGGCCACCGCGCGGCGCCAGCGCGCGGATCCGCTCGCTTTCGTCGCCAACCGGCGGCTGTTCGGTGACCTGGTCGACGACGAACGGTTCACCTCGGCCTACCGGGCCGCGCTCGCCTCCCTGCACGACCGGGGTGCACGGGCAACTCTACGGGAACTTGTCACGCCTTCCGCCCGGCGGCAGGCGTGACCCTGAGCCGCGAAGCGCAACCAATGGTTGCGCTTCGCCGACCTTCCGGATACCGTCATGCGCAACCAAAGGCTGCGGGAGGGTGTCATGGAGTTCGGAACCATCGAGCGCGAAATCTACGTCGAGGCGTCACCCGAGATCGTCTTCGAGGTGGTCAGCAGTCCCGAGCACCTCAAGCAGTGGTGGCCGGACGACGCCCGGTACGAACCGACGCCCGGGTCGACGGGCGAGATCGTCTTCGGTGACCGCGATGCCGGCGGGACGGTGGTGCCGTTCACCGTCGTCGACGCGCGACCGCCGCGGACGTTCTCGTTCCGGTGGACGCACCCGGCCGACCAGGCCGCGGCGGCGGGCAACTCACTGCTGGTCACCTTCGACCTGACTCCGTCGGGCGCCGGGACGCTGCTCAGGATGACCGAGACCGGCTTCCGCGAGATGGGCTGGGAGGCCGCCGTCCTGGAGCAGCAGTACCAGGAGCACGTCACCGGTTGGAAATTCTATCTGCCCCGGCTCACCGGGTACCTCGCGACGCTCACGGTGCGGCCATGAGCACCGCGGTGGCCGAGAAGGTCGACGACGACCTCTGGTCCGCGATCGGTGACCCGACCCGGCGTCGGATGCTCGACCTGCTGCTCATCGAGGGCGACGGCACCGCTACCACGCTGAGTCAGCAGATGTCGGTCACCCGCCAGGCGGTGGCCAAACACCTCGGCGTGCTCGATCGGATCGGTCTGGTCCGGGCGACGCCGGCGGGTCGGGAGAAGCGGTACCGGGTCGACGACGCCCAGCTCGCCCGCGCGGTGGCCCAATTGTCGTCGGTCGGATCGGCCTGGGACGCCCGACTGCGGCGGATCAGGGGGATCGCCGAGGCGATCCAGCGGACCCAACAGGACTGACCACAGACTCACGAGATCGAGGAGAAGTCGAGATGGCCGACATACTGCACCGGATCGGGGTCAGGACCCCGACGCCGGCGAAGGTTTACGAAGCGCTGACGACGATCGAAGGCCTCGCCGGCTGGTGGACCGACGACACCAAGGGCAACGGCGACGTCGGCGGTGTCCTGGAGTTCCGGTTCGCACCCGGGGGTTTCGACATGGAGGTCGTCGACCTACGGCCCGCCGAGCGGGTGGCGTGGCGGGTGGTCGAGGGCCCGCCGGAATGGATCGGGACCACCATCGGCTGGGAGCTGCGCCAGGACGGGGACTACACGATCGTGCTGTTCAAACACCAGGGCTGGGCGGAGCCGGTGGAGTTCATGCATCACTGCAGCACCAAGTGGGCGACGTTCCTGATGAGTCTGAAGTCGTTGGTGGAGACCGGCGAGGGCGCCCCGGCCCCGCGGGACGTGCGGATCAGCGACTGGCACTGAGCCGGATCAGGTGACGCGGCCGGCCGCGGCGGGCAGGTGACCCGCCGCGGCCGGCACCTGGCGCGCCACGAACGTAAGGCGCGTCGCCGCCGGCCGGCAGTAGGGTCACCCAACATGAAGCAGCGTGAGGACGAGATCCCGGTACCGGCGCCCGACTGCGCGATCCGATCGGTGGTGCTGCGCCCGGTCGGTGCGGGCCCGTGGCCGGGGGTGCTGTTGTACACCGACATCTTCCAGTTGACCGAGTCGACGCTGCGTACCGCCCGGCGCCTGGCGTCGGCCGGCTTTGTCGTCTGCGTACCGGAGATCTACCCGCGCGGCGCGTTGGCCGGTGTCGCATTGGAGTTCGACGATGCCGGCAAGCGGGCCGGCCTCGCCGGTGCGGCCGGCACCACGACCGCCCAGTTCGACGCGGACCGTGCCGCGGTGCTGGACTTCATGCGGCAGCGCACCGACATCACGACGCTGCTGGCGGTGGGCTTCTGCATCGGCGGTCACCTCGCGTTCCGGGCCGCGTTCGACCCACGGGTCGCGGCGACCGTGTGCTTCTACCCGACCGGGTTGCACAACGGCGCGCTGGGAGCCGATGCCGACGCGGGTTCGCTGGCCCGCGCCGCCGACATCCGCGGCCGGCTGATGGTCGTGTTCGGTTCCCAGGACCCGCACGTGCCCGCCGAGGCGCGGGTAAGGATCATCTCGGAGCTCTACGCCGCCGGCCTCGACGATCTCGAACTACACGTGTACGCCGGTGGCGAGCACGCGTTCATGCGCGACGTCGGCGCCCGGTACGACCCGATGCTCAGCGACCTCGCGCTGAGCGGGGCGGTCTCCTTCCTCAATGGTCGGTGACAACGCGTCGCGCCGCGCGCGGCCGACGGCCACCCCGGCCCACCGCGACGACCCGCTGATCCCGGTGGTGCGCGAAAGGGCACCACCGGCGCTTAGGATTCATGTTTGTCGTTAACATCGCCCGTTACGGGGTAAGCCACACCATGACGGTTATGGAGCACGTGCCCGAGCCCCTCCGGTGCCGGTGTGGCATGCCCCTGATCTGCCCGGAGATTCTGGACGCCGAGATCCTGCACATCAACGAGGTGTTGCGGCGTAACGGGTTCGAGCACCTGCGCGGTGCCCGGGGGGTGGAAGCCGCGATTGACCTGTTGGTGGCGCGGGTGGTGGCCGGCACGTAGGCCGTGCGCTGATCACCCGGCCGGGGGGCGGTTCCCCCGTGCCGAACCCCCGAGGCGGCCGACGGTCATGGAGTGAGATGGGTCACAGCCGGTGCTGATCGCTGGGCATTTCGGCCGGCCGACGCCGTTCGTGCCGGCCCGTCGCGCCCACGTTGCGCGGGTCGTTTCGACACCGCCGTCGGTTACTGAACGCAACCGCCGTGGCCCATGAGGCCATGGTGGCGGCGCCGCACCGGCCGGCGGCCGGATGAGCGGCCCCCGCCGGCTGACCGGATGCCTCCGGCCCGCTCTTTCCCTTCGGTGACTGATTGTTGTGATTTGGTTGTGTTAAGCCCAGCGTGAATGGTGCCGACGGTTGGTAACAGACCCGCAGTCGACCGCCGGCAGCGCACCATGAAGGGCTTCGACAATGATCCAGAACCGCCGTAGGACCGCACCCGGCAGCCCGCGCCGCGCACCCTCGGTAAGCGTTGTCATCCCCACGCTGAACGAGGAACTGAACCTGCCGCACGTCTTCGGGGCGTTGCCGGCCGGGCTGCACCAGGTCGTCCTGGTCGACGGTGGTTCGACCGACAACACCGTGGCGGTCGCCCGCGAACTACGCCCCGACGTCGTCGTGGTGCAGCAGACCCGCACCGGCAAAGGCAACGCACTGGCCACCGGCTTCGCCGCGTGCACCGGCGACGCCATCGTGATGATCGACGCCGACGGCTCCACCGACCCGGCCGAGATCCACCGCTTCGTCGAGACGCTGAACAACGGTGCCGAGTTCGCCAAGGGCTCCCGGTTCGGCGAGGGCGGCCACAGCGACGACATCACCCCGCTGCGCCGGGTCGGCAACGAAGGCCTCAACCTCGTGGTCAACACCCTCTTCGGGACCAAGTTCACCGACCTGTGCTACGGCTACAACGCCTTCTGGCGCCGGGTGGTACCGGTCATGGATCTGCCGTCCACCGAACTGCCCCGCTCCGCCGACGGACGCAAGCTGTGGGGTGACGGCTTCGAGATCGAGACTCTGATCAACATCCGGGTCGCCGCCAGCGGCATGCGGGTGAAAGAGGTCTCCAGCATCGAGCACCTGCGCATCCACGGCACCAGCAACCTCAACACCTTCCGCGACGGCGCCCGGGTACTGCGCACCATCGTCAGCGAGTTCCGCCGCCGGACCGCCCAGCGCCGCGCGGCGGCGAAGGCCGCCGCTCCGGGTCGCCGCGCCGCCAGGTCCGACAAGGTCGTCCCGGTCCTCGCCGTTCCGGGCAGCACCCTGTACGGGCATGTGGACGAGCTGCTGACCGCCGAGTCGCAGACGCCGCCCGCCGCACCGCAGGCGGGCCGCCCGCAGGGTCCGGTCATCAGCCGCATCGTGCGCGGCGGTAACGCCCCGGTCCAGGCCCCCGTCTACCAGGTCGAGGCCCGCGGATGAACGCCGCCACCCCGGCCGATGTCAGCATCGTCATCCCCTGCCACAGCGAACGCGGCTGGGACACCCTCGTCGGGGCGGTAGCCTCGGCGCTCGCCCAGCAGCCCCCGCCGGCTGAGGTCGTCGTGGTCGTGGACCACAACCCGGAGCTGTACTACCGGGCGCGACGTGACCTGTCCGGCGTCACCGTGCTGGAGAACCGGTTCGAGCAGGGCGCCTCCGGTAACCGCAACACCGGCGCCTGGCACACCACCACACCGCTGGTCGCCTTCCTGGACGGTGACATCACCGCCGGGCCGCAGTGGCTGGCCCAGTTGACGGCGCCCTTCGACGACCTGTCGGTGGTCGGCACCGGCGGGGCCATCGCGGCCGCCTGGGAACGGTCCCGGCCGCACTGGATGCCCGACGAGCTGCTGTGGGCGGTCGGCGCGTCGTACACCGGGATGCCGGACACCACCGCGCCGGTGCGTAACGTGTGGTCGGCCAGTATGGCCGTACGCCGGGACGTGTTCGCCGCCGTCGGCGGCTTCCGCGAAGGCTTCGGCAAGATCGGCACCCGGAACCGTCCCGAGGACACCGAGTTGTGCCTGCGCATGAGCGCGGCCGGTGGCCGGTGGATGTACGTGCCGGGGGCGGTCGTCGAGCACGACGTGCCGGCCGAGCGCTCGACGTTCGGGTTCCTCCTGCGTCGCTGCTACGCCGAGGGTCGGGGCAAGGTGCAGATGGCGCGACTCCTCGACGGATCCAGCAGTCTGGGTGCCGAGCGTTCCTACGTCACCCGTACCCTGCCGCGGGCTCTCCTGCGCGACATGTCCGGCGCCGTCCGTGTCCGCGACGCCGCTCAGCCGGCCCGCACGAGCCACGCGGCCCGCGCCGGAACGGTCGTCGCCGCGGTCGCCGCGGCCGCCGCCGGCGGTGCCGTCGAAACCATCGGCGCCGGATGGCGGGGTCTGCGTCCACGCCCGACCGTGGCGATCCGGTAACCCGCACGGCGCGGGGGGCACCGGGATGGGCTCGTTCCGCATTGATGATCCGACATATGATCCGGAGGTCCGGTGGGGGAGTGAACCAGCCAGTAATGGAGGAATCCGATGCCACGGCGATCCCGGGTGGTGCGCTGGGTGGTGTCCACCGTGGTGCTGGCCCTCGCGGTTCCGGGGCAGGTCGCGGCCGCCCCCGCCAACGGAACGAGCGTCTCGCCGGCCAGTGACCGCCCGGCGGTGACCGCCGGTTCCGCCCGGCCGTCCACCTTCACGGTCTTCGGCTTCAGCCAGTCCGATGTGCACCAGGAGGACTCACAGGTCTACCGGTTGGCCCCCGACGTGAACATCCGCGCCATCGGGAAGTGGTCCACCAACGGTGACGAACCGGCCGACTACAACTTCGCCCAGATCAGCCGCTATCACGCCAAGGGCATCGCGTTCATGGGCAGCGGTACGGCCAGCGTCATCTTCCCCCACGACTTCGCCACCGCCGAGGTCTTCGACGACATGTCGACCCGCGACGCGGACAACAATCCCGTCCCCCATGACGAGTTCGGGTTCCCGGTGCCGGCCCGTCGTGGCAACCTGTTCAACCCGAAGTACCGCGAGTACCTGCTCAGCTGGGCGAAGATCCAGGTGGACGGCGGGGTGGACGGGGTCTTCTTCGACGAGGTGAACGCCGGCTTCAGCGGCGGGCGGAAGTACGGCTTCAACGGCAACGAGGGGTTCGACGACTACGCCATCGCCGACTTCAACCGGTACCTGTTGGCGAAGTACCCCGCCTTCACCGCCGCCGACTGGAAGACCCGGTTCGCGATGACCGACGACAACGTCGTCCGCGGCGACGTTCCCGCCGACGACCTGGTTCGCAACTTCAACTACCGGACGTACCTGCGGGCCAACGGCTGGAACCTGGATCCATTGACCGCAGCCAATCCGTTGGCCGGCGAGTGGGGACGGGTGACGGCCAACCGGATGTACGCCGACGACGTGTCGTTCACCGGCACCTACCTGCGGCGTTACTGGAAGCAGCTGGTGGACGACCTGCGGGCCTACGCGAAGGACACCGCCCGTCGGCGGATCCTGATCACCTCGAACGGGCTCTTCCCGTACGTGGACTTCAACAGCGTCGGAATGTACCCGTGGAATCCCGACGAGCAGACCCCCGACTACCGGGGGGCCGACTACGTGCCGCTGGTCGACGGCCACCTGAACGGCGCCAGGTCGCTGCAGGGGAACTACCGGTACCTCAAGGACCGCAGCCGGCAGATCGCGGGCGACGTGCCGGTGGTGGTGTTCATCGACTGGCCGAACGACATGATGACCGGCTACCTGAACCTGCCGCTCGCCGAGAAGAAGGACTATTGGCGGATCTTCGGCGCCGAGGCGTACGCCAACGGGATCTTCCCCGCCTTCCATCTGAAGGACACCGTCGGCAGCCCGACCGCGCAGGAGCTGGGCATGCTGGAGTTCCTGCGGACGTACAGCCGGTTCTACCGGGAGCACCGATCGATCTACCGGGACAACGACCACGCGGCGCAGGCCGTCCGGGTCGCGACCGGCGGGATCTCGGCGAGCCTGCTCGTGCAGCGCGGCACCGCGGCACGCACGCTGCACCTGGTGAACCACAACTACCAGCGCGGGATCATCGCGCGGACCGGCTTCGACGTGGACGTCGACGTGGCGTCCTGTCCGCGACGGGTCAACATGGTCTCGCCCGACTTCGCCGGGACCCGGGCGCCGGTCTGGTCCTGCCGCCACGGCAGGCTCACCGTGACCGTGGATCGGCTGGACTACTACAACGTACTGGTATTGAGGTGACGTGGTCTCCGGTCGCGGCACCGGCGCTCCGGTGGGCGGGTTCGGAACCCCACGCCCACCGGCGCGCCGGCTGTCCCGACCCGATCAGAGGGTCAGGCCGCTCACCGCGTAGATGGTGTCGCCCACGACGCTGATACTCGTCAGCGAGGTGCCCTTGAGGGCGAAGCCCACGACGGCGTTCGAGTCGATGCTGGACCCGGTGCCCACCGCAGTGGTCGTCCACTCTCCACCGACCGTGGTGCGCCGGGCGATGACCGCCCCGTCGGACGGGTACTCGTCGCCCATGCTGTATCCGACCGCCACCTTGACGCCGCTGACCACCAGCGCCGGCTTCCAGGCCCCCTCGCCGTTGGTGAACTGCGACGGCGGCTCCTGTACCCGCCACGACCCGGTGAGGTTGTCCGCCACCTGCACCACCGGCCCGTTGTAGGACTGGGTCCAGGCCACGACCGTCCCGGACGTCGACACGGCGACGTCCAGTTGGCTCATCCGCCCGAATGCCGGGCCGGTCGCGACCGGCTGGTGGGCCCAGGAGGTGCCGGTGGTGGTGCGGGCGATCCGGATACTCTGGACGTCGCCGACCGTCCGACGCCAGGCCACCGTGGGTGCCCCGTCGGGACCGAGGGTGAGCACCGGGGACGAGTCGGCGGCGTTGCCGTTGCGCACCAGGTGGGTGGGCGCCGTGGACGTGCTGTAGAGGTTGCCGGCCTGGTAGAGGTCGGTGTCGCCGGCCGTGCCGCCCGGTCCGGTGAAGGCGGCGAGCCACTTTCCACCCCGCGCCACGATGCTGCCGCCGCCCTCGCCGCTGCCGGCGGCGTCCAGCGTCCTGAGCACGGCCAGGCGGCTGGTCCGGCCGTCGAGACCCCGCTTCGCGACGACGAGCCGCGGCCCGGCCGCTTCCTCGGCGATGTAGAGCAGGTAGCTGCCCGTGGCGTCGGCCGCGACGCTGACCACGGTGCCGAACAACGCTGTTCCACTGGAGGTCCAGGAGGTCCCGGAGCCTTCGAAATAGTGGATCCGGTTGCCGCAGGTGGCACTGCGGCGGTAAGCCGCGAAGCCGTGGATGACGCCGTTGGCGTCCGGCGCCACGTCCACATTGTCGGGATAGATGAATCCATCGTCGCAGGCGTGCAGCACTGTGGACTGGGTGGCCGTCGCGTGCGCCGGCGTCGCGACGGCAACACTGGCCAGCAGGGCGAACGTCAGGGCAGAGATCGCGCGTCTCAAGGCGCCTCCTCGGGAGAGTTGGGTGCGCGTGCGACGAGCCGACCGCACGCCCCGTGCCGTCGGCGGATCTCGGGCTTGGATCGACGTGGGGAAGCTGGGAGTCGGCGGGGCGGCTGCTCGCCGACGTGCGACACGGACGGCTCAAACGCGCGCCAACAGCATATCGATGCGGATCCGAACATTCCTCAGGCGGGCAGCCGAGTCGATGCCTCCGCCGTTCGGCCCAAGCGGGCGGGGTCGCCGCCGCGGCTGGCTCAGATCCGCCGGCGCGGCGACTGGTAGGGTCGCGCGGCATGTCGGCGGAACGGGGACGGTTGATGGCCAGGTCAGGTGATACGGACGACGTGACGGTGTCCCCGGTGACCGCTTCGTCCGTCGAAACGGATCCGCAGCAGCCGGACGGGGACCGGGCCGGTCAGCAGCCGGACGCAGACGGTCAGCAGCCGGCGGGGGACCGGTCGGGCAATTTCGCCCGGCGGGCACTGCCGCACCTGGTCGCCATGGTCGGGTACCTCGCGCTGGCGCTGTACCTGACCGCCGGGCTGTGGAGCGACCCGAAGCGCCGGGTGCCGGCGTTCCTGGACGGTGCGGACGAGATCCTGCTGCAGTGGTATCTCGCCCACGCCGCCCACGTCGTCGCACATCTGGAGAATCCGTTCTTCACCACCGCGATGAACGCGCCGGCCGGGGTGAACATCGCCGGTAACGCGAGTGTGCTGGGTCTGGGCATCCCGTTGGCCCCGTTGACCTGGCTCGCCGGCGCCGAGGTCACCACCCTCGTCGTCATCACCGGCAGCCTGTTCCTGACCGCTCTGGCGTGGTACTGGCTGTTCTGCCGCAAGCTCCGGCTGCACCCCGGCGCGGCGCTGCTCGGCGGTTTGTTCTGCGGATTCGCGCCGCCGCTGATGTTCGAGGCCTCCGGGGGACACCAGCACATCACCAGCCAGTTCGTCATTCCGTTCATCGTGTGGCGGTTCACCCAGATCGCTGTCGGTGGGCGGCCGGTACGCGACGGGGCGCTGCTGGGCCTGCTGGTCGCCTATCAGGCGACGATCGGTGAGGAGGTCCTGCTGTTCACCGCCATCGCACTGGCGGTGTTCGGAGTGGCCTACGGGGTGCGCCGGCCGCGGCGGGCGCTGGCCATGGTGCCGGCCCTGGCGCGTGGGCTCGCGGTGACCACACTCGTCGCCGGAGGCCTGCTGGCGGTGCTGCTGGCGTACCAGTTCGCCGGGCCGCAGCACTACTCGGGGAACCCGCAGGATCCGCAACCGTTCCGCTCCGATGTCGCGGACTACGCCGGAATTCCGGCGCCCGGGCCGTTCTGGTCGGCCGAGGCGGTCGGGCGTCTGGGGGTGGCGGCGCCGGTTGTCGGGCTGCCGTTGGCGCTCGTCATCCTGGTGTTCGGTTGGCAGCTGCGGCGCAACGTTCTGTTCACCAGCGCGCTGGCCGTGGCCACGATGATGGCGTTGTTCTCGCTGGGCATCGAGATCACCCTGTTCGACAAGCCGCTGGGGGTTCCCGGGCCGTGGCGGTGGGTGGCCCGCCTGCCCGTTTTCGAGTGGGCGATTCCCATGCGCATCGGGCACCTGGCGGTACCCGGCGTCGGGCTGGTCATAGCGCTCATCCTGCACCGGGCGGTGCAGCGGTGGCGCGAAGGCGCCCGCCCGGTCGCCGCGGCGGCGATCGCCGCGACCGTCCTGGCCCTGCTGACCCTGACGCCCACCCCGTTCGAGACGATTACCCGGCCGCCCGTTCCGCGTTTCGTCACCGCCGGAACCTGGCGGGCGTACATGCCGCCCGGCCGGACCCTGGTGACCGTCCCGGCGCCGTCGCTGCCCTCGTTCGACGGTATGCGGTGGGCGGTCGCCAGCGGAGGCGACATCGTCATCCCGGGCGGCTACTTCCTCGGCCCGTCACCGGAGGACAACGGCAGGACCACCCTGTTCGGCACCAGCTACGCCTGGGCCACCCGGATGTGGATCGACGTCCTGCAGAGCGGGAAGGTGTGGCAGGCCCGTCCCGGCGACCGTGAGCGGCTGCTGGCCGACCTGCGTTTCTGGAAGGCCAGCGTGGTCGTCCTCGTGCCGACGGCCGCCAACGCCGACGCGCTACGGGCCAGCGTCGAACAGTTCCTCGGCCCGCCGCAACGGGTCGACGACGTGTGGCTGTGGGACGTGCGCGCCCTGGTCTGACACCGACCCACCCCCCGAACGGCGTCGACCGCCGTTGGGTCCGCTACACCGCCACGACGTCGGCGACGACGCAGGCGATGTTGTCCGGTGCCCCCTGCGCGTGGGCGAGACCGATCAGTCCCCGTACGGTCGACTCGGGATCGTCCGCCGCGTCGAGGGCCGACCGCAGGGCGGCGCGGGCGACGACGGCGGACAACCCGTCAGAGCACAGCAGGTAACGATCGCCGGCCAGGGCGGTGCGCAGCGCGAGGTCGGCCTCGACCTGGTGCCCGCCGGTGCCCAGGGCGCGTACCAGCAGGGCGCGCCGCGGATGCGCGGCCGCCTCCTCGCGGTCCAGCCGGCCCTGGTCGACCTGGGTCTGCACCCAGGTGTGGTCCTGGGTGAGCTGGGACAGCTCGCCGCCGCGCAGGAGATACGCCCGGGTGTCACCGATGTGCACGAGAGCCAGTTGGG